>NZ_JBIAWF010000001.1:0-184959 GCF_042895325.1 Streptomyces sp. NPDC001407 | reverse complement strand
GGGGGGGGGGGCCGGGGGCGCGGGGGGGGGCCGCCCCCCGGCGCGGGGGGGGGGGGGGGGGGGGGGGGCCGGGGGGGGGCGCCTCCGGGCTGGGGACCTGGAACGCGGTGCGGGCGCCGTCTCGCGTTTTGGGTGCCCTGATACACGCACCGCGTTCCAGAACCCCACCCTCCGACCCCACCCCCTCCCGCCGGAGGGCGATATGAAGGTCCGTTCCGGGCAGCAACCAGCCTGTCCGGCGTTTGAGGACCAACGCGGCGAAGCCGTGTTGTGGGGTCTGGGGCGCAGCCCCAGGCTTCCGGGCACGCCATTCTTTTCTTTCAGCCCGTTGGGGGCACCCCCGGACGGAGTCTGGGGGAGGTAGCTGGGGGAGGCAACGGACCCGCAGCTCGGGGTCTGGGGCGGAGCCCCCCACGCGGCGGAGCCGCACATGAGATGCAGCCGGGAAGGGGCGGGGTAGGGGAACAAAGCCCGCCGCAGGCGCCCACCCACCCGCACCCGGGGGGCCGGGGCGCGTGCCCCGGGGCGGGAAGGGGCGGGGTGGGGCCGCGCGCCCCAGCTGGCGCCCGCCCGCCTTCAGGATGACCGCCTACATCTCCGGTACTACGGCCCCCCACCCGACTCACCCTCCAGACCACCCCCAGAAACGAGCCGTACGGCTGAGGCCCGCCCCACCCCCGCCACCCAGAATTGGAGGAGTTGATTCCGGCCATTGCGGCCATCCCCAGAACCCCCACCGACCCCCTCCGGAGGAGCCCCGTGTCGCACGCGGCCGCTTTCCCCATCGGCGCCCAGCCCACTGGCGCCCACCCCGCCGCCACTCCCGCCCGCGCGGCCGCCAGTGCCACCGGCCTGAGCAAGGTCTACGGGCAGGGCGAGACCGAGGTGCGCGCGCTGGACGCCGTCTCCGTGGAGTTCCGGCGTGGTGAGTTCACCGCGATCATGGGGCCTTCCGGGTCCGGGAAGTCGACGCTGATGCACTGCATGGCGGGGCTCGACTCGGTCTCCTCCGGTTCAGCGCGGATCGGCGACGTCGAGCTCGCGTCGCTCGGTGACCGGCAGCTGACCAGGCTCCGCCGGGACAAGATCGGTTTTGTCTTCCAGGCGTTCAACCTCCTCCCGACGCTGACCGCGCTGGAGAACATCACCCTGCCCATGGACATCGCGGGCCGTAAGCCGGAGGCCCAGTGGCTCAACATGGTCGTCGAGACCGTCGGCCTCTCCGGGCGGCTCACGCACCGGCCGGGCCAGCTGTCCGGCGGCCAGCAGCAGCGCGTGGCCGTGGCCCGCGCGCTCGCCGCCCAGCCCGAGATCATCTTCGCGGACGAGCCGACCGGCAACCTCGACTCCCGCTCCGGCGCCGAACTCCTCGGCTTCCTCCAGGAGTCCGTGCGCGCCCTCCAGCAGACGATCGTCATGGTCACCCACGACCCGGTCGCCGCCTCCTACGCCGACCGCGTGGTCTTCCTCGCCGACGGCCGCATCGTCGACGAGATGCGCGAGCCGACTGCTGACGCGGTCCTGGACCGCATGAAGCAGTTCGATGCCAAGGGCCGTACGAGCTGACGCAGCCGTACCCTCCCGCTCGCCTTCTCCCCGGACCAGGACCGACCATGTTCCGTACCGCCCTGCGCAACCTCCTCGCGCACAAGACCCGGCTGATGATGACCGCGCTCGCGGTCCTCCTCGGCACCGCCTTCGTCTCCGGCACGCTCGTCTTCAGCGACTCCGTCGGCAGCGCGTTCCGCAGCAAGACGGCCAAGAGCCTCGACGACGTCGCCGTCTCGGTGACCCCCGGCCCGCCCCGTACCGGTGCCAAGGACGGTGTCCTCGACGCGCGGGTGGTCGAGCGGGTGCGCGCGCTGCCCGGCGTCACATCCGTACGCCCGTCGGTGGGCGGCACCGTCACCGTCGCCGACAAGCACGACAACCCCGCGGGCAGCGAGTGGGGCAGCTCCGGCGCCAACTACGTGCCCGGCAAGGACGGCAAGGACAGCCGTTATCCGCTGAAGTCCGGCCGCGGGCCCGCCTCCGCCGGCGAGATCGTCCTCGACACCCGGACCGCGGAGAAGGCCGGCGTGAAGCCCGGTGACACCGTGCGGTTCGCGATCGACGGGCCGGTCATGACCAAGAAGCTGGTCGGCACGGTCGGGACGGACGACCCGCGGGTGGGCGCGGGCGGCAGCCTCGCGCTCTTCGACACCGCCACCGCGCAGAAGCTCTTCGGCAAGCCGGGCGAGTTCGGCGAACTCGTCGTCTCCGCCGCGCCCGGCGCCGACCAGAACGCGCTGACCCGCGAGGTCAAGGCCGCCCTGCCCGCCGGCTTCGAGGCGCAGAGCGGCAAGGAGCTGGCCGCGCAGCAGTCCAAGGCCATCGACCAGGAGACCAGCTCGATCCGCAAGACGCTCCTCGTCTTTGCCGGGATCTCGCTCTTCGTCGGTGTCTTCATCATCGCCAACACCTTCACCATGCTCATCGCGCAGCGCACCCGGGAGATCGCGCTGCTGCGCGCGGTGGGTGCCTCGCGCCGTCAGGTCGTACGGTCCGTGCTGATCGAGGCTGGCCTGCTGGGTCTGGCCGCCTCCGCGGCGGGCTTCCTCCTCGGCCTCGGCATAGCCGTCGGCCTGCGGGCCGTGCTCAACGCGGGCGGCGCCCAACTCCCCGACGGGCCCCTGGTCGTGGAGCCCACCGCCGTCGCGTCCGCCCTCGGCGTCGGCTTCCTGGTGACCGTGCTCGCCGCCTGGCTGCCCTCCCGCAAGGCCGCGCGGATCGCGCCCGTCGAGGCCCTGGCCGCCGTCGACCAGGCGCCCGCGCCCCGCGGCCTCGTCGTACGCAACTCCATCGGCGCCGTCCTCACCGGCCTCGGCGTGGCCGCCATGCTCCACGTCACCACCCTGCGCGACAGCGGCGGCCTGACCATCGCCATGGCCGGCTCCGCGCTCACCCTCGCGGGCGTGATCGTGCTGGCCCCGCTGCTCTCCCGCCCGTTCGTCGCCCTCTTCGGCAAGCTGACCGGCCGGCTGACCGGCATCAGCGGCAAGCTCGCCAAGGAGAACGCGCTGCGCAACCCGCGCCGCACCGCCGCGACCGCCTCCGCGCTGATGATCGGCCTCACCCTGATCACGGGTCTGACCGTGACCGCGGTCTCCGCGAACCAGGGCGTGGACCGGATGGGCAAGCAGGACCTCACGGCCGACTACAGGGTCAGCTCCACCAGCTACCTCGGCCTCTCGCCCGACGTCGCCAAGACACTCGCCGAGCGGCCCGGCGTCGCGGCCGCGGTCCCGCTGCGCATGACCGGCTTCCAGTCGAACGGCGAGCCCGCGGGCATCCAGACCGGCGACCTCGCCGCCCTCGGCGAGATCACCGACCTGCACGTGACCAGCGGCTCCCTCGCCGACGTACGCGGCAAGGAAACCGTCGCCGTCTCCCGGCCGTACGCCGAGAAGCACGGCCTGAGGATCGGCTCCACCCTGCCGATGGACTTCTACCGCGGCGGCACCGCGAAGCCGCGCGTCGTCGCCGTCTACGCCGAGAACGACGTACTCGTCGATACCCTCGCCGCCCCCGCCCTCGTGGACCCGCTCCTCGACCGCGTGCGCGACGACGCCGTCTACCTCAAGGCGGCCCCCGGCCAGGCCGGCAAGCTCCCCGCCGAGGTCAAGAAGGCCATGGGCGGCAACCCCATCATCAAGGTCGAGAGCCAGGACGACCTGCGCCGCGCGTCCGCGGGCAGCATCGACTCCGTCCTCTACATGCTCTACGGGCTGCTCGGCATGGCCGTCGTCATCGCCGTCATCGGCGTCGTCAACACCCTGGCCATGTCCGTCTTCGAGCGCACCCGCGAAATCGGCATGCTCCGCGCGATCGGCCTCGCCCGCACCGGCGTCAAGCGGATGGTCCGCCTGGAGTCCATCATGATCGCGATGTTCGGCGCGGTGCTGGGTGTGGGCGTAGGCATCTTCCTCGCCTGGTCCGGCGGCCACCTGCTCCGCTCGTCCTTCCCCACGTACGAGATGGTCGTCCCGTGGGCGAGGATCGCGATCTTCCTGCTGCTGGCGCTGGCGGTGGGCGTCCTGGCGGCGGTGTGGCCGGCGCGGCGGGCTTCGCGGCTGAACGTGCTGGAATCGATCGGGTCGCAATAGCGGTTCGGCTCCTGCCGGTTGGGCCCCGAGTCCGTACCCATGGGTATGGACTCGGGGCCCAACCGGGTGATCGCGCCGGGGCGAGGGCCGTCACGGCGGCACTCCGGCTCCTGCTTCGCCCCGCGGGTCCCGAGCTGACGCGTGCTGTCGCTGCTCATCGGAAGCCGGGTGGCTTTCTCGGCAGCGATCTTGCGGATATTGCCCAGTACGTCAGGCGCCCGGTCGAACTCCTCGTCGGTGATGTCCACGCCGGTCAGGCGTCGCGTCACCGCACGATCGGCCGCGAGCCGCTCGGCGCGTTGCACGGCCGTCGGGTGCTCCGCGGTCAAGGCGTCGATCAGTCGGCCGAGGCTCATGCCGCGCTCTTCGGCCAGCTCGGCGAGGTGCTCGCGGGTCTCCCGCCGGACCCGGATCGTCACGAATGCGATGACGTCACCACCGGCCTTCTTGAGCAGCTGATCCAGGTCCACTACAGCGCACTGCCCAGTGCGCTACCGTGTGAGGAGAAGCCCGCCGCAGACTGGTAGCGCATGACTGCGACGGGCAGCCGAAATAGGTGCATCGTCGGGGCCTAATGGGTTTAGGCCCCGCCGGTCACACCCTGCCGATCGTCACCCAGACGAGCCCGATGATGGCCACCAGCAGTTCTACCCAAGGGGTTACTGCCTGTACCCGGTGCTTCGTCCGCTGCCAGTCGATCCGCTGCTTCGGCTTCCTGTGACGCGTCATACTGCGCCTTTCCTCAGGTCGGAGCTCGCCGACTGCGAGGCTCCACGAGGGAACCTCGGACGCGGCGGGTAGCGCCGACCCCGTCCGAGGCCCCCGGATGGAGTCCCGAACCGTCGAGCCGACCCGGAGGTCAGACTCAGCGCTGATGCATCACGTGGGGGACACTACCGGCCCGTGTGCTCAACTGACCTACGTTTCCCGGGTTTTACGGGGGACGGGTGATGTCACCATGTTGACGCCGTCGCCCATCTGCGACCGCAAACAGAAGCGCATGACACCCCGCCCCCGCAGGCGTACGCCCCGCGTCCTACATTGGGCGCCGCACCACAGGAGGGGCCATGAGAGACGCTTCGAGCGGGACCATACGTTTCGGCAGTGCGTTCATCGTCGTCGTCGGGATCACCGTCGTCGCGCTCGGCGCGGTGAACTCCGCTCACGCCTCCGGGCTGTTGGGGACGCACGGCACCTTCACCGTGCGGCGGTGCGAGACCAGTAAGACCTCGCGTGGCGGCACCTCCACCGACTGCTTCGGGAGCTTCCGGTCCGCTGACGGTAAGGCCGTGAAGGACAACGCCGAGCTCGACGTGGCGTACGCGACGGGCAAACAAATCCGCGCCTCATGTGGTTTTCCCGATATGTGCTACAAGCTCGATGCCACCGACGCCATCGGCTGGTTCGCCGGGCTGCTGGCCGCGTTGACGGCCCTGTGCTTCGCGGGGCCGCAGCTGGTGCACGGTGCCGCCTGGCGGGGGGAGGGGCACCGCAGGGGGCGCGCGGTGCAGAACCGGCTGCTCAAGTCGCTCTTCTGGAGTGCCGTCGGCAGCGGCGCGATCGCCGTGGCGTGCGCCGTCGCCACCTGACAGCCGGGGATCACACCCCCGCCGCCTCCCGCCGCTCCGGCGCCGGCGCGCCGTGGTCGTCCTCGCCCGCCAGCGAGGTCTCGTCGAACGGCAGGCGGCCGCCCAGGACCTCGTGGCAGCGGGCGCTGTCGATCTCCTTCGTCCAGGTGCCGATGAGGATCGTCGCGACCGCGTTGCCCGCGAAGTTGGTCAGCGCGCGGGCCTCGCTCATGAAGCGGTCGATGCCGACGATGAGGCCGACGCCGTCGACCAGTTCGGGGCGGTGCGACTGGAGGCCGCCCGCGAGCGTCGCCAGACCCGCGCCGGTCACGCCCGCCGCGCCCTTCGACGCGACGATCATGAAGAGGAGCAGGGAGACCTGCTGGCCCACCGAGAGCGGCTGTCCCATCGCCTCGGCGACGAAGAGGGACGACATCGTCAGATAGATGGCGGTGCCGTCGAGGTTGAAGGAGTAGCCCGTCGGCACGGTGATGCCGACGACCGGGCGGCTGACGCCCAGGTGCTCCATCTTCGCGATCAGGCGCGGCAGCGCGGACTCCGAGGAGGAGGTGGAGAGGATCAGCAGGAACTCCCGGCCCAGATACTTCAGCAGGGCGAAGACGTTCACGCCCGCGACCAGCCGGAGCAGCGTGCCGAGCACCACGATCACGAAGAGCAGACAGGTCGTGTAGAAGCCGATCATGATGACGGCGAGCGACTTGAGCGCGTCCACGCCCGTCGCCCCGACCACGGCGGCCATCGCGCCGAACGCGCCCACCGGCGCCACCCACATCACCATGGACAGGATGCGGAAGACGAGCTTCTGGACGTGCCCGATGCCCCGCAGCACCGGCTCGCCCGCCGTGCCCAGCGCCTGGAGCGCGAAGCCGGAGAGGAGCGCCACCAGCAGCGTCTGGAGGACCTGGCCGCCGGTGAAGGCGGAGACCATCGTCGTCGGGATGATCCCGAGCAGGAAGTCGGCGGTCGACTCGCTCGCGCCCTTGGCCTGCGCCGCGCCCGCGTGCCGCAGCGACTCGGTCAGGTGCAGCCCGCTGCCCGGCTCCAGGATGTTGCCGACCACGAGACCGATAGCGAGGGCGACGGTCGACATCACGAGGAAGTAGCCGAGCGCGAGGCCGCCGACCGCGCCGACCTTGGCCGCCTTGCGCACCGAACCGACACCCAGCACGATCGTGCAGAAGATGATCGGCGAGATCATCATCTTGATGAGGTTGACGAAGCCGGTGCCGAGCGGCTTCAGCTCGACGGCGACGCCCGGCGCGGCGAACCCGACCGCGATGCCGGCGAGCACCGCCGCGATCACCGCGAGGTAGAGGTAGTGCGTGCGGTCTCCGCCGCCCGTACGGCGGCCGGGCGGTGACTGCGCGGCGGACTGCGTGGCCATGGGTCTCTCCCGTTGTAGCGGCTCCGGAACGCCCCCTCTCCCGACGAGTGGGGCTCCGGCGACTATGCACGCCCATGTGACTGCGGTCACCCTTGCGTGCATTACGTTCATGGCCCCGCCCAGGTCAGACTGTCCGCCATGCGCAAACCCCGCATACGCCGCCCCCACAGCCTGGCCGGCCGGCTCTTCGCGACGCAGACCGTGCTGGTCGCCGTCGTGGTGGCCGGCTGCGCGGCCTTCGCGTACGCCTCCGACCGCGGCCAGGCCGAGGACTCCGCGCGCCGCCAGGTGACCGCGGCCGCGGCGGCCGTGGCGGCGTCCCCGGCCGTGCGGGACGCGGTGCGGGCCGCGGACCCGGCCGCGGGGCTCCAGCCGTACGCGGAGCGGGTGCGCCACGACACCGGCGTCGACTTCGTGACCATCATGGACCGGGACGGCACCCGCTGGACCCACCCCGACCCGGACCGCATCGGCGAACGCTTCCTCGGCCACACCGGCCCCGCGCTCGACGGCCGGATCTTCTCCGAGACGTACACCGGCACGCTGGGGCCCTCCGTGCGCGCCGTCGCGCCCGTCACCGACGGGCGGCGCGTGATCGCCCTCGTCAGCGCGGGCATCACCGTCGACGCGATCAGCGCCGGCGTCAGCCGGGAGCTCGTCGGGCTGCTCGGCGTCGCCCTGGGCGCGCTCGCGCTCGGCGGCGCCGGGACGTACGTCCTCAACGCCCGGCTGCGCCGCCACACCCACGGCATGAACGCCACCGAGCTCGGCCGGATGCACGACTACCACGAGGCCGCGCTGCACGCCGTGCGCGAGGGGCTGCTGATGCTGGACGGGCAGCGGCGCATCGCGCTGATCAACGACGGGGGACGGGAACTCCTCGGCCTGGACGGCGAGGTGATCGGCCGCCGCGTCACCGCGCTGGGCCTGCCGCCCGCGCTCACCGACGCCCTGCTCTCGGCCGAGCCGCGCCTGGACGAACTGCACCTGACCGACGACCGCGTCGTGGTCGTCAACACCTCGCCGGTGTCGGGCGGGGAGCGCAGCGGCACGGTCGTGACCCTGCGCGACCACACGGAACTCCAGGCCCTGTCGGGCGAGCTGGACTCCGTGCGCGGCTTCGCCGAGGCGCTGCGCTCGCAGGCGCACGAGGCCGCGAACCGGCTGCACGCCGTGGTGTCCCTCATCGAGCTCGGCCGCGCCGACGAGGCCGTCGACTTCGTGACGTCCGAACTCGAACTCGCCCAGGCCCTCACCGACCAGGTCGTCGCCGCCGTCGCGGAACCCGTGCTCGCCGCGCTCCTCCTCGGCAAGGCGGCCCAGGCCAACGAGCACGGCGTCGAGCTCCTCCTCGCCCCCGACACCCGCGTCGACGACGGCCTGCTGCCCGCCGGCCTCCCGGCCGGGGACCTGGTCACGATCCTGGGCAATCTGCTCGACAACGCCGTGGACGCGGCCACCGAGACCCTCCGGGCGGAGGCGGTGCCGTACGAGGCGGCGGAAGGGCCCGGCCGCCGCCCCCGCGTCACCGTCACGCTGCGCGCCGAGGCGGACGAGCTGCTGATGCGGGTCGCCGACAACGGCCCCGGTGTCGCGCCCGAGGCGGTGGACGAGGTCTTCCGGCGGGGCTGGACCACCAAGGCCGACCAGGCGCAGGGCACCGCCGTGCACGGGCGCGGCCTCGGGCTGGCGCTCGTGCGGCAGGCGGCCCGGCGCAACGGCGGCACGGTCGCGGTCGCCGACGTGCCGGGCGGGGGAGCGGAGTTCACCGTACGGCTGCCGCTGCCCGTACGGGAGGAGGTGCGCTCGTGAGCGTCCCGCAGCCGGCCGCCCGGCCGATCCGCGTACTCGTCGTGGAGGACGACCCCGTCGCCGCCGCCGCGCACGCGCTGTACGTACGGCGCGTGCCCGGCTTCACCGTGGCCGGGGTGGTGCACACGCGGGGCGATGCCTCGCAGTTCCTCAAGCGGACCCCCGTCGACCTCGTCCTCCTCGACCTCTACCTCCCGGACGGGCACGGCTTCCAGCTCGTGCGCTCCCTGCGTTCCGCCGGGCACGGCGTCGACGTCATCGCGGTGACGTCGGCGCGCGACCTGGCGGTGGTCCGCGAGGGCGTCTCGCTGGGGGTCGTGCAGTACGTCCTGAAGCCGTTCACCTTCGCGACCCTCCGCGACCGGCTCGCGCGCTACGCGGAGTTCCGGGCTGTGGTCGGCGAGGCCAGCGGGCAGGAGGAGGTCGACCGCGCGCTCGCCGCCCTGCGCGCGCCCCAACCGGCCGCCCTGCCCAAGGGGTTGAGCCTGGACACGCTCCAGGCGGTGACGGCCGCGATCCGCGAGGCGGGCCCGGAGGGCGTGTCGTCGGGCGCGGCGGCGACGGCGCTGGGCATCTCGCGGATCACCGCGCGCCGCTATCTGGAACACCTCGTCCACACGGGCCGCGCGGCCCGCGCCCCGCAGTACGGGCAGGTGGGACGGCCGGAACTGCGGTACCGCTGGCTGTCTGGCTAGCGCCGTCACCTGGGTCCGGGGCGGCGGCCCGGTTCGGGGAGGGGCGGGGCGGGAAAACACCGCACGCGTGTCGCAACCCCCGCCCTCCCGTAGGAGGTACCGTGCGCCCCACCACCCCCGCGCTCCTCGCCCTCACCACCGTCCTTGCCCTTGTGCCCCTCGCCGCCTGTGGCGGGAGCCACAGCGACCCCGACACCGTGAAGGTCGCCTACCAGCGCACCACCGACAACAAGAACCGCATCCTGGACGACTACCTCGCCGAAGTGCGGAAGCAGTTCGAGCGGGAGCACCCGGGCAAGAAGATGCGCCTGATCCCCGTACAGGCCGCGCAGGCCGACTACTACTCCAAGGTGCAGCAGATGATGCGGTCCGCGAAGACCGCGCCGGACATCGTGCGCGAGGACACGTTCGTCATCAACTCGGATGTGAAGGCGGGCTATTTGAGACCGCTGGACGACAAGCTGTCCGGCTGGAAGGACTGGTCCCGCTTCGCGCCGTCCGCGAAGGCCGCGGTGAAGGGGGAGGACGGCAGGACCTACGGAGTGCCGGACGGCACGGACACCAGGGGACTGTGGTTCAACAAGGAGCTCTTCGCCAAGGCCGGCCTGCCCACCGACTGGCGGCCGCGCACCTGGCAGGACGTGCTCGACACCGCCCGCACGCTCAAGCGCGCGCTGCCCGGCGTGATCCCCCTCAACGTCTACACCGGCAAGGGCCCCGGCGAGGCCGCGACCATGCAGGGCTTCGAGATGCTGCTGTACGGGACCGTGACGGGGGACGCGGCCGGGAAGGACCCGCTCTACGACGCGGACGCGACGAAGTGGATCGCCGGGAGCCGGGGCTTCGAGGACGCGCTGGAATTCGTCCGGACCGTCTACGCCGAGAAGCTCGGGCCGGACCCCTCGGACGCGCTGGACCCCAACGTCGACAGCCACGTGGCCACCGAGTGGATCCCCTCGGGCAAGCTCGCCATCGACCTGGACGGCAACTGGCTGGGCAAGAACTGGCTGCCGTCCGGCGGCAAACCGTGGCCGCGGTGGTCACAGGTGATGGGCCAGGCGCCCTTCCCCACGCAGCACGGCGCGGCTCCCGGCGCCGTCAGCATGTCGGGCGGCTGGGCGTGGTCGGTCACCGCGAGGTCGGGGAAGGCGGATCTGGCCTGGCAGGCCGTCGAGACGCTCCAGACCAAGGACAACGCCGTGAAGTGGGACGTGAAGGACGCGGGCATCGCCGTGCGGGACGACGTGGCGGCGGACTCCGCCTATCTCACGTCGATGCCGGGGGTCGGCTTCTTCACCGGCCTGGTCAAGGACACCCACTACCGGCCCGCGCTGCCGGTCTACCCCCAGATCTCCAGCGCGATCCGCGAGGCCATGGAGTCGGTCACCACGGGCGACGCCACGGCCGCGCGGGCCGCGGCGCGCTACGCCGCGGCGCTGAAGTCGATCTCCGGCGTGAGCGTCGAGGAGCGCTGAGGTGACCGGCGCCGGATCCGCCTCGCCGCGCCTTCGCCACCGTCGGAGGACGGCGCTCCGGTGGCTGCCGATCGCCCCGGCGACGACCTTGCTGCTGCTCTTCCTCGCCGGGCCCATCGCGTACTGCGTCTATCTGGCCTTCACCGACACCCAGTTGACCGGGCAGGCGTCCGCGTCCTTCGTGGGGCTCGCCAACTTCCGGCGCGCGTTCGCCGACGAGGCCTTCCGGAACGCGGTGTTCCTGACCTTCGTCTTCACGGTGCTCTCCTCGATCGTCGGCCAGAACACCCTGGGCTTCGCGCTCGCGGCGCTGATGCGCCGGGCGTCGCGGCCCGTACGCGCGCTGACCGGCTCGATCGTGATCGGGGCGTGGGTGCTCCCGGAGATCGTGGCGGGCTTCCTGCTCTACACCTTCTTCAACCGCCGCGGCACCCTGAACGCCGTCCTCGACTGGCTCCATCTGCCTACCCAGAACTGGCTGTTCACCCTGCCGATCCTCGCCGTCTCCTTCGCGAACGTGTGGCGCGGCACCGCCTTCTCCATGCTCGTCTACTCCGCCGCCCTGTCCGAGATCCCGCGCGACATCACGGAGGCGGCGGAGGTCGACGGCGCCAGCGGACCACGGCGGTTCTGGCACATCACGCTGCCGATGATCCGCCGCTCGATCGCCACCAATCTGATGCTCAACACGCTCCAGACGCTGTCGGTCTTCGGCCTCATCTGGGCGATGACGCGCGGCGGGCCCGGCGACCGCAGCCAGACGCTGCCGGTGTTCATGTACGACCAGGCGTTCCTGAAGTCCCTGATCGGCTACGGCACGGCGATCGCCCTGCTCCTGCTGCTGGTGGGGGCGCTCTTCTCGGTGGTGTACCTGAGGCTGATGCGAGACGAGGTCTGAGCCGTCCGGGCATCCCCTCCCCGGCATCCCCCGGATGCCGGGGAGCGCGGGCGCGTGCGCGGAATCCGTGTGTTCATGGGTATGTGGTGTACGTCAGCCGGGGCCGCCGCCGGGCGTCGCGCGCCCGACGCGGGCTCGTCGGGGTGGCGTCCGTGGTCGCGGCCGGGCTGATCGCGTGGCTCGCCATGAGCTACTTCGAGATACCGCCCTTCACGGACAAGGGGGATCCCGTCACCTACGGCGCGGCCGAGGAGCGGAGCGCGCCGCCCGCGGACGCGGGGACGCTGATGCCGACCGGTCCGGCCGCGGAGTTCGCGAACGTGCGGACGCTGGACGACGGCACCCACATCAGCGTCGTCACGCTCGACGGAAGGAAATCCGGGTTCAAGGGCAAGGTGTGGGTGTGGGCGCCCAAGGAATACACGGACGAGCGGAAGTTCGCGCGGAGCGGTTTCCCGGTGCTGATCGCCCTGCCCGGCGGTCCCGGATACGGCACCAATTACTGGATGGGCGGCTTCAGGCTCCAGGAGAACATCGCCCAGTGGTACGAGGAGGGCAAGAGCCGGCCGTTCCTGCTGGCCATGCCGGTGCTCAATCCGGGGCCGGACGACAAGGGAATCTACTGGGACGGCAGTGACATACCCGGCCAGCCGAAGATGGGCACCTGGCTCACCGAGGACGTCCCGGACTTCATGAGGGCGAATTTCCGCACCCTGAAGTCGCGTGACGGCTGGGCCTTCATGGGGTCCTCCACCGGTGGCTTCGCGGGCCTGAAGGCTGTGCTGAAGCATCCGGACACCTTCAAGGCCGTCATAGCCAACGGCCCGGACATCGTGCCCGACTCCCCCCTGTGGCGCGGCCATGAGAAGGAGATGCGGGAGAACGACCCCGAAGTGCTCGCGAAGCGGCTGATCGCCGCCAAGGGGCCGGACGTCTATCTCGCCTTCCAGGTCGGCACCCGGGAGAGCAACAGGAAGACGCTGCCCAACGTCCGCGATTTCATCGCCACTTACGGGAAAGGGCCCGTCCACACCTATCTGCACGTCATAGAGGGCGGCAAGCACGACGGCGCGTCGTACGCCCCCAACCTGGGCCGCGGCCCGATCCAGTGGATCAGCGAACGGATGGCGGGCCCGACGCCGGCCGCCACCGGCTGACCGGGCCGCTCGCCCGTCCTCAGGCGATCGGGGAGACCGCCACGCAGGACGCCGGCGTCGAGGCGTCCTTCGATGTCGCGGACTTGAGGACCTTGCCCTTGTGGGTGATCCGGCAGGTCACCTCCGCGCCGTCCGCCGTGCCGGTGGCCTGGACCGTGGGGGCGGCGATGCCCTTGAGGGTGACCGTCTTCTTCCAGGGCAGCCCGGCGTCCGCGACGGTCTCCAGCTGCGGCTCCCTCGCCGTGCCCTTGCCCGCGTTGAAGTCGACGGAGGCGGTGCCGGACCCGGCGATCTCGTACGTCACCTCGTAGGTCTCCTTGACCGCCTTGTCGACGCTCTCGGTCACCTTCTCCTCGGCGGCGCCGCACGCGGCGAGGGCCAGTGCGGAGCCGGCGACGGCCAGGGCGGACAGGGTCTTGCGGGTGCGCTGCACGGAGGTTCCTTCGACGTCAGGGAAAGCAGAGGCCATCAAATCGCAAAGGAAAGGTAAAGGCAAAGAGAGGGGTCACGGCAGGCGGGCCACCAGCTCGGCCGCCTCGGCCGCGGGCAGGCCCGAAGCCGTCAGTGCCGTGACCGCCGCCGAGCGGCCCGCCTCCTCCGGGGGCAGGATGCCGTCGTTGACGGCCTGCATCAGGCCGAAGATCACCTGCTCGCGTACGTACATGAGCGCGTCCGGCGGCAGCGGGGAGACGAAGCGGCCCTCCTTCAGCCCACGGCGCAGCTGCGCCGCGCCCGCGCGCCGCACCGGCGCCAGGCGCTTGAGGATGCCCTCCATCGTGACGCTGCGCTGGGCGAGGGAGATCAGCAGGCGATAGCGGTCGGCGATCTCCCAGACGCCGAGGATCGAGCGGGCGAGCGCCTCCGCCGGGTCGGTGACGCCGCGCACGGCCGCGGCGTGCGCCGCCCCCACGGCCTCGGCCGCGTCGTCGACGAGGGCCGCCACCAGCGCCTCGCGGCTGGGGAAGTGGCCGTAGACCGTGCGCCGGACGACCCCGGCCGCGCGGGCGATCTGGTCCATGCTCGCGTCCGGGTCGCGCAACAGCTCGGTGAGGGCGACGTCCATGATGCGGCGTCTGTTGGCGTCCGCTCTCCCGGCCATTGGGTCTCTTCTCGGGTCGAGGGGCGTACGGCACGGCCCCGGCCCTCATTTTGCACACCGCCGTCCACGGGCGTAAATTGCACAGTGGTGTGTAATTGCACATGGGTGTGCAGATGACGAAAGGGGATCCGATGGGCCTCGCGATGTCGACACCGGTCGACAAGATGAACGGTCCTTACAAGAGGCGCTGGGCCGCTCTCGGCGTCCTCTGTCTCAGCCTGCTGATCATCGTCATGGCCAACACGTCCCTGACGGTCGCGGCCCCGGACATGGTCCAGGACCTCGGCCTGGGCAGCTCGGACCTGCAGTGGGTCATCGACGGCTACACCGTGCCGTACGCCGCGCTGATGCTGATCCTCGGCGCCGTGGGCGACAAGTACAGCCGCCGCGGGGCGCTCGTCCTCGGTCTCCTCGTCTTCGGCGCGGCCTCCGTCGCCGGGTCGCTGGTCGACAGCTCCACCGGCGTCATCGCCGCCCGCGCCGTCATGGGCGTCGGCGCGGCCATGATCATGCCGGCCACCCTGTCGCTGCTCGCCGCGACCTTCCCGCGCGAGGAGCGCGCGAAGGCCATCACCATCTGGACGGCCACCGCCGGACTCGCCATCGCCATCGGCCCGCTGGTCGCGGGCGCGCTGCTGGAGGACCACGGCTGGGCGTCGACGTTCCTCATCAACGTGCCGATCGCCGCCATCGGCATCATCGGCGCGCTGCTGCTCGTGCCGCCGTCCAAGGCGTCGGGCGTCGACAGGATCGACTACATCGGCGGCCTGCTGTCCGTCATCTGGGTCGGCTCCCTCATCTACATGATCATCGAGGGTCCGCACTTCGGCTGGGGCACCAGCGCGATCGTCGCGGCCGTCGTCGCCGGACTCGGCCTGCTCGCCTTCATCGGCTGGGAACTGCGCCACCCGCGCCCGGTCCTCGACGTCCGCCGCTTCGCCGAGCGCGCGTTCGCGGGCTCCACGCTGGCCGTGGCCCTGTTCTTCCTCGCGGTCTTCGGCACGTTCTACTACCTGACCCAGCACCTGCAGTTCGTCCTCGGCTACTCCGCGCTCGACACGGGCATCCGGATGCTGCCGCTGGCCGGTGCCGTCTTCGTCGGCGGCGCGCTGACCGCCCTGCTGACCCCCAAGGCGGGCATGAAGGCCACCGTGGCGCTGGGCATGACGGTCGGTACGGTCGCGATCGCGCTGCTCACCCGCATCGACGCGAACTCGACGTACGACGACTTCGTCCTGCCGCTGATCATCCTGGGCCTGGCCATCGGCCTGTCCCTGTCGCCCTGCACCAACGCCATCATGGGCTCCTTCCCCGAGGACAAGCTGGGAGTCGGCGGCGCGGTCAACAGCACCTCCATCGAGCTGGGCGGCTCCCTCGGCATCGCCATCCTCGGCACGGTGCTGGCCAAGACCTACTCCTCCAACCTCGCCGACGCCGCCGCGAAGACGGCCGCCGCGGGCGGCCCCAAGCTCCCGGAAAAGGCGCTCTCCGCCGCGCAGGACTCGGTCGGCGCGGGCCTGGCCGTCGCCAAGGAGGCCGGCAAGCAGGTCGCGGCCGGTGCGGCCCCGAAGGTCGGTGCGGAGAAGGCGGCCGCGCTCGGCGCGCAGCAGGCTCAGTCGGTGGTCGAGGCCGTGCACAAGGCTTTCGCGGATTCTGTCGCCCATACGAGTGTGGTGGGTGCGGTGATCCTTGGGGTCGGGACGGTTGTGGTGGCGGTGCTGCTGCCGCGGCGGGGCTCTTCGGCTGCGGCCGAGGCGCCGGCTGAGGCGAAGGTGGACGAGAGGGTTTGAGGTTTTTGCGGTGCCTCGTATCTCTTGCCGGGGGTGCGGGGCACCGCCGTTTCTGTGCGCCTGCGGCGCTTTGTTCCCCTACCCCGCCCCTTCCCGAAACTGGGGCGCTGCCCCAGACCCCGAGCTGCGGGCCGGTTCGCCGCCTGCGGCGGGAGCGCCCTGCTGGGGGTCCCCCCGGACGAAGTCTGGGGGAGCGTCCTCAAACGCCGGACGGGCTGGATGGTGCGGACCCTAGCCAGCACATCCAGCCCGTTGGGGGCACCTCTGGGGGCACCCCCGGACGGAGTCTGGGGGAGGTAGCTGGGGGAGTTTGAGGACACCGCGCGAAGCGCGGTCAGGGGGTCTGGGGGCTTGCCCCCAGTTTCGGGAAGGGGCGGGGTAGGGGAACAAAGCCCGCCGCAGGCGCTGACCCACCCGCAGCCGGGGGTGTAGGGGGGCGCCCCCCTACACCCCCCGCCACCACACCGTCGCCAGCGGCGGCAGTGTCACCGTCACGCTCGCCGGCCGCCCATGATGCCGCGTAACCTCCGTCTTGACGGGGTCCGGGGAGACCACCCCGCCGCCCCCGTACCGCTCCGCATCCGTGTTGAGCACCTCCACCCAGGCCGCAGGCCGGGCCGGTACGCCCAGGGGATAGTGGTGCCGCACCACGGGGGAGAAGTTGGAGACGGCGAGCAGGGGCGAGCCGGACGCGTCGTAGCGGAGGAAGGCGAAGACGTTGTCCTCGCTCGCGTCGCCGACCACCCACTCGAAGCCCTCGGGCGCGGTGTCGCGCTGCCACAGCGCGGGCGTGTCGAGGTAGACGCGGTTGAGGTCGCGCACCAGGTCGCGTACGCCCCGGTGGTCGGCCTCCGCGGAGTACGAGGGGTCGAGCAGCCACCAGTCCGGGCCGTGCCCCTCGGACCACTCCGCGCCCTGGGCGAACTCCTGGCCCATGAAGAGGAGTTGCTTGCCGGGGTGGGCCCACATGAAGCCGAGGTAGGCGCGGTGGTTGGCGCGCTGCTGCCACCAGTCGCCCGGCATCTTCGAGACCAGTGAGCGCTTGCCGTGCACCACCTCGTCGTGCGAGATGGGCAGCACGTAGTTCTCGCTGTAGGCGTAGATCATGGAGAAGGTCATCTCACCGTGGTGGTACTTCCGGTGGACCGGCTCCTTGGAGACGTAGACCAGGGAGTCGTGCATCCAGCCCATGTTCCACTTCAGGCCGAATCCCAGGCCGCCGAAGCCGCCCGGGCCCACGTGGTGGGTCGCGCGGGTGACGCCGTCCCAGGCGGTGGACTCCTCGGCGATGGTGACGACCCCGGGGCAGCGGCGGTAGACGGTCGCGTTCATCTCCTGGAGGAAGGCCACCGCGTCGAGGTTCTCCCGCCCGCCGTGGACGTTGGGCGTCCACTGGCCCTCCTCGCGGGAGTAGTCGAGGTAGAGCATCGAGGCCACGGCGTCCACGCGCAGCCCGTCGATGTGGAACTCCTGGCACCAGTAGACGGCGTTCGCCACCAGGAAGTTGCGGACCTCCGTGCGGCCGTAGTCGAACTCCAGCGTGCCCCAGTCCGGGTGCGCGGCCCGCGCCGGGTCCCCGTGCTCGTACAGCGGACGCCCGTCGAACTCCGCCAGCGCCCAGTCGTCGCGCGGGAAGTGCGCGGGCACCCAGTCCATCAGCACCCCGATGCCCGCCCGGTGCAGCGCGTCGATCAGGAACTTGAAGTCGTCCGGCGTGCCCAGCCGGGCCGTCGGCGCGTAGAACCCCGTGACCTGATAGCCCCACGAGCCGCCGAAGGGGTGCTCCGCCACCGGCATCAGCTCGACGTGCGTGAAGCCGAGGTCCTTGACGTACGCGGGCAGTTGCTCGGCGAGCTGCCGGTAGTTCAGCCCCGGCCGCCAGGAGGCCAGGTGCAGCTCGTAGACGGAGAACGGGGCCTCGTGCACCGGCCGCTCGCCGCGCCGCTCCATCCACGGGCCGTCCGTCCAGACGTGGTGCGAGGCATGCACGATCGAGGCGTTGGCCGGGGGCGCCTCGGTGCGCCGGGCCATGGGGTCCGCGCGCATCGTGTGCGAGCCGTCGGGCCGGGTGATCAGGAACTTGTAGAGCGCGCCCTCGCCGAGGTCCGGCACGAAGAGCTCCCACACCCCCGCACCGCCCAGCGAGCGCATCGGATGGCCCGTGCCGTCCCAGTAGTTGAAGTCCCCGACCACCTGCACGCCCTGCGCGTTGGGTGCCCACACGCTGAAGCGGGTGCCGGGGACGCCCTCGTGGGTCATGGGCTCCGCGCCCAGCGCCCGCCACAGCTCCTCGTGCCGCCCCTCGCGGATCAGGTGCAGATCCAGCTCGCCGAGCGCCGGCAGGAAGCGGTACGGGTCGTGGACCTCCACCTCCGCGTCCTCGTACGTCACCAGCAGGCGGTAGGCGGGGATCTCCCGGAGGGGCACGACCCCCGCGAAGAGGCCGTCGCCTTCGTCGTAGAGCGCGGCCCGCAGACCTTCGGCGACGACTTCCACCGAACGGGCGAACGGGCGCAGCGCCCGGAACGCGACGCCGCCCGGCGCGGTGTGCGCGCCCAGCAGCGCGTGCGGGTCGTGGTGGGCGCCGTGCAGCAGCCGCCCGCGGTCCTCGTCCCCGAGCGGCTCGGCGGGCCGCACGCCCACCGCTGCGGCGGGGCTGCCGCCCGAGACCGGGCCGCCGGCTGTACGGCTGCTACCGGGGGCGTCGCCCGAGGTCGCCTGACGGCTCGCGCCCGTGGCCGCACGGCTGCCCCTACGGGCCTTGCCGCGCCCGCGGCCTGAGGCCGCGCTCACGCCGGGGCTGCCGCTCGTGCCCAGGGCCGGGCTGCTGCCCGTGCGAGCGTTGCCAGGCTCGTCGCCCGAGGTCGCCCGGCCGCCGGCGTTCGCCGCCGGGTCGTCGCCCGTGCGAGTCGTGCCGGTTTCGCGGCCCGGGGCCGCGCTCGGGGCCGGGCCTTCGCCCGTACCGGACCTGTCGGGACCGCCACCGGAAGCCGCTCGGGTGGCCCCGTCCGGTACGGCTCCCGGGCGGGACCGGCCCGGGAGGAACGTGGCCGGGATCCCGGCCGGGCGGGCGGGGCGGCCCGCTCCCGGCTCGGGCGAGGGGCTGCTGGACGGCGGACGAGCGGTCACGGGGCGGTCCTCCTCGGGCTTCCCCCGGCGGCGGCCGGAGGGCGGATCGGTGGTGCCGGGCTCCGGTTCGTCATGCGGGCGCCCCGTTCCCCGGCACGGGTCCGGTGACGCCTTCGTCCGCCACGGCCGCTCTCGGGACAGCCTCGCCCGCGGCCGGGGAATCCGCCAGTCGGCGGATCGCCGCCATCGGCACCGGCAGCCAGTCCGGGCGGTGGCGGGCCTCGTAGAGGACTTCGTAGACGGCCTTGTCCGTCTCGTGGGCGCGCAGCAGTTCGGGGTCCTCGCGGGGGTCGCCGCGCACGGTGGCGTAGCCCTCGCAGAAGGCCGCGCGGGCCCGCGCGGCCCAGGTGCCGCCGCTCGCGCGCCCGACCGCGGCCGCGTAGTCGAAGGAGCGCAGCATGCCCGCGACGTCCCGGGCCGCGGGCTGCGGCCGGCAGCGCTCGGCCAGCGGGCGGGCGGGCTCGCCCTCGAAGTCGATGAGCGCCCAGCGGCCGTCCTCGGCGGTGCGCAGCGCCTGGCCCAGGTGCAGGTCGCCGTGGATGCGCTGGGCGTGCCAGGTGCGCCCGGCCCGGCCGAGCGCGGCGAGTTCGTCGTACGCGGCACGCAGCGCGGCCCGGTAGGGGCGCAGGGCGGGCACGGCGTCGGCGGCGGCGTCCAGGCGGCGGGTCATCGCGGCGGCGAGGTGTTCCAGCTGGGGGCGGCGCAGGACGACGGTGGGCAGCGCTTCGGCGAGCGCGCCGTGCACCTCGGCCGTGGCGTGCCCGAGTGCGCGCGCGGAGGCGGTGAAGTCGGCCCGTACGGCGAGGGCGCTCAGCGCGAGCTGCCAGCCGTCGGCGGAACCGGGGAGATAGGGCTGGAGGACGCCGAGCGTCATGGCGTCGGTGTCCGGGCCGGGCGGCTCGGCCTCGAACCACGCGGCGGGCGGCGGGACCCGGTTGCAGCCGCGGGCGGCGAGCGCGCGGGGCAGCTCGAGGTCGGGGTTGGTGCCGGGGCAGACGCGACGGAAGAGCTTGAGGATATACGTTTCGCCGTAGATGACCGAGGAGTTGGACTGTTCGGCGGTGAGCAGCCTGGGGGTCAGTCCGGCGGGGATGACGGCGCCCTCCTCGCGCGTGAAGCGCAGCGGCCCGAGCCGGCCGGGCGTCCGCATCCGCTCCAGGAGGAGGGCGGCGAGCCGGGGGTCGGCGAGGCCCTCGTAGACGGTGCGACCGTGCAGGGGGCCGCCGGAGGGGCGGCCGATGAGCGTGCCGGCCAGGTGGGGCGGCAGCACGTCCTGGACGCCGAGCAGGAGTTGATAGCAGTCGTCGGTGCCCGTGTGCACGGCCGGGGCCGGGGCGTCGAGGGGGCCGGGCCGGGCCGTGGGGGAGCCGGTCTGGTGGGCCCGGACGAGCAGGTGCAGCAGGCCGGGTGCCGTGGTGCCGGGGACGTGCGGGAGCAGCTCGGTCGCCGTGACGAGGGTGAAACCGGTGATCGGACGGCCCTTGCCCGCGAACCACCGCTGCCGGGGCAGCCACTCGGCGAGCAGCGGCACCAGGGAACTCAGCAGTCCCGCCTCGGCGTCCGTCGGCTGCGCGGCGTTCGCCGAGGCGGCACGGACCGAGGACAACAGGGGTCCGGGGGTCGTCCCCCGGCGGGTGGTCCCGCGGTGGGACGGTGCAGCGTCCGACATGGCGTCGCGTCCTTTCCCCGGGCACACGACAGATTGCGCAAAGTGTCCCGGATTGCGGCTTTGACCGGTGTGCGGTGCGGGACGTGTCGGGCGAGGATCGTCCGTACGGTCAGCCCCGGCGGCCACGGGTGGCCCCCTGCGTTCGGTGCGTGCGATCGGTGCGGTGCGTGCGGTCGGCCCCGGGGGCCTCGGCGGCGGAATCGATGGGCTACCGATCAGTTGTCGATCAATATCGATCGGTGTCGATCAGTTCGGTCCGGCCCGTGCGTAGTAGTGAGGGTTCCCAGGCTTCGCGGGGGAAAACCGCCCGTGCGCGCCCGATCGGGCCCGGGCGCGCACGGGCACGGCTCAGTGCCCCGGCGGCGGAGGCGCGCTCTGCCGCAGCCGGAACCAGTAGAAGCCGTGACCCGCGAGGGTCAGCAGGTAGGGCAGCTCCCCGATGGCCGGGAAGCGCACCCCGCCGATGAGCTCGACCGGATGCCTGCCGTTGAAGGCCCGCAGATCGAGCTCGGTCGGCTGTGCGAAGCGCGAGAAATTGTTCACGCACAGGACCAGGTCGTCGTCCCGCTGCCCCGGCACCCGCACCTCGCGCAGGAAGGCCAGCACCGCCGGATTGCTGGAGGACAGCTCGGTGTACGAGCCGAGTCCGAAGGCCGGGTTCTGCTTGCGGATCTCGATCATCCGCCGCGTCCAGTGCAGCAGCGAGGACGGGCTGCTCATCGCCGCCTCGACGTTGGTGACCTGATAGCCGTAGACCGGGTCCATGATGGTCGGCAGGTACAGCCGCCCCGGATCGCAGGAGGAGAAGCCCGCGTTGCGGTCCGGCGTCCACTGCATCGGCGTGCGCACGCCGTCGCGGTCGCCGAGCCAGATGTTGTCGCCCATGCCGATCTCGTCGCCGTAGTAGAGGATCGGCGAACCGGGCAGCGACAGCAGGAGCGCGGTGAACAGCTCGATCTGATTGCGGTCGTTGTCGAGCAGCGGGGCCAGCCGGCGCCGGATGCCGATGTTGGCGCGCATCCGCGGGTCCTTGGCGTACTCCGCGTACATGTAGTCGCGTTCCTCGTCCGTGACCATCTCGAGCGTGAGCTCGTCGTGGTTGCGGAGGAAGATGCCCCACTGGCAGCGCGAGGGAATGGCCGGGGTCTTGGCCAGGATTTCCGAGACCGGGTAGCGGGATTCCCGCCGTACGGCCATGAAGATGCGCGGCATCACGGGGAAGTGGAAGGCCATGTGGCACTCGTCGCCGCCGGTGCTGTAGTCGCCGAAGTAGTCGACGACGTCCTCGGGCCACTGATTGGCCTCGGCCAGCAGCACGGTGTCGGGGTAGTGCGCGTCGATCTCGGCCCGCACGCGCTTGAGGAACTCGTGGCTGCGCGGCAGGTTCTCGCAGTTGGTGCCCTCC
Source organism: Streptomyces sp. NPDC001407 (assembly GCF_042895325.1). Taxonomy (NCBI): domain Bacteria; kingdom Bacillati; phylum Actinomycetota; class Actinomycetes; order Kitasatosporales; family Streptomycetaceae; genus Streptomyces; species Streptomyces sp. NPDC001407. The sequence goes on along the minus strand of NZ_JBIAWF010000001.1, from coordinate 162,712 downwards.
TCGGCGAAGAGATAGGGCACGGCGTCGAGCCGGAAGCCGTCGATGCCGAGGTCCAGCCAGAACCGCAGCGCGGCCAGGATCTCCTCCTGCACGGCCGGGTTCTCGTAGTTGAGGTCCGGCTGGTGGGAGAAGAAGCGGTGCCAGTAATACTGCTTGCGGACCGGGTCGAAGGTCCAGTTCGAGGACTCGGTGTCCACGAAGATGATCCGCGCGCCCTGGTACTGCTTGTCGTCGTCGGCCCAGACGTAGTAGTCGCCGTAGGGGCCGTCGGGATCCGCGCGGGACTGCTGGAACCACTCGTGCTGATCGCTCGTATGGTTCATGACAAAATCGATGATGACGCGCATGCCGCGCTGGTGCGCCGCGTCCACGAACTCCACGAAGTCGGCGAGGTCACCGAACTCGGGCAGCACCGAGGTGTAGTCCGAGACGTCGTAGCCGCCGTCGCGCAGCGGGGACTGGAAGAACGGCGGCAGCCACAGGCAGTCGACGCCCAGCCACTGCAGATAGTCCAGCTTGGCCGTCAGACCCTTGAGGTCGCCGATGCCGTCGCCGTCGCTGTCCTGGAACGACCGGACGAGCACCTCGTAGAAGACGGCGCGCTTGAACCAGTCCGGATCCAGATCCTTCGCGGGTGTGTCCTCGAATGTGTCGGGGACGGGCTCGTTGACGATCATGGTGTGGGTGACCCTCCGATCGGTGAGGACGGTCGCAGCGAGAACACGTGCGCGGGCGCGATGGAACGGCCCGGCTCCAGGCGCACATAGTTGTCCCTGCCCCAGTGATAGGTCTCTCCGGTGAGCTCGTCGCGCACCGGGACGGACTCGTGCCATTCGAGGCCGAGTTCCGGCATGTTCAACGAGACCGTGGCCTCCTGGGTGTGGTGGGGGTCGAGGTTGACGACCGTCAGCACACAGGAGCCGCCAGGGCCGCCGACCCGCTTGGAATAGGCGATGACGGCGTCGTTGTCGGCGTCATGGAAACGCACGTTGCGCAGCCGGCGCAGGGCGGGCTGACGCCGCCGCAGCCGGTTGAGCGCGGTGAGCAACGGCGCGAGGCTGCGCCCCTCGCGCTCCGCCGCGGCCCAGTCCCGTGGCCGCAGCTGATACTTCTCGGAGTCCAGATACTCCTCGCTGCCCGCCCGCACGGGGGTGTTCTCGCACAGCTCGTAACCGGCGTAGACACCCCAGGAGGGGGAGAGCGTCGCGGCGAGCACGGCCCGGATCTCGAACGCCGCGCGGCCGCCGTCCTGGAGATAGGCGTGCAGGATGTCGGGGGTGTTGACGAAGAAGTTCGGCCGCATGCACGCCGCGCTCGCGTCCCCCGCGAGCTCGGTGACGTAGTCGGTGAGCTCCTGCTTGGAGTTGCGCCAGGTGAAGTAGGTGTACGACTGCTGGAAGCCGATCGCCCCGAGCGTGCGCATCATGGCGGGCCGGGTGAACGCCTCGGCCAGGAACACCACATCGGGATCCGTGCGGCCCACCTCGCCGATGACCTTCTCCCAGAACGACACCGGCTTGGTGTGCGGATTGTCGACCCGGAAGATCCGGATCCCGCGCGCCATCCAGAAGCGCAGCACCCGCAGCGTCTCCCGGACGAGCCCGTCGAAGTCCGCGTCGAAGGCCAGCGGATAGATGTCCTGGTACTTCTTCGGCGGGTTCTCGGCGTACGCGATGGAGCCGTCCGCGCGATGGTGGAACCACTCGGGGTGCTTGTCCACCCAGGGGTGGTCCGGGGAGCACTGGAGCGCGAAGTCGAGCGCCACCTCCATGCGCAGCTCGCGCGCCCGCGCCACGAAGTGGTCGAAGTCCTCGAAGGTGCCGAGGTCCGGGTGGAGGGCGTCGTGCCCGCCGTCCGCGGAGCCGATCGCCCAGGGGCTGCCCACGTCGTACGGGCCCGCGGTGAGGCCGTTGTTGGGGCCCTTGCGGAAGGCGGTGCCGATGGGGTGCACCGGCGGGAGGTAGACCACGTCGAAGCCCATGGCCGCGACCGCCGGGAGCCGCTCGGCCGCCGTCCGGAAGGTGCCGCTGACCGGTGGCCCGTCCTGGGGCAGCCGCGCGCCCTCGGAGCGGGGGAACAGCTCGTACCACGAGCCGGACAGCGCCCGTTCGCGCTCGACGAGGACGGGCACCGGCCGGCTGCTGCTGACCAGCTCGCGCAGGGGGTACGCGGCCAGGGCGGCGGTGACGTCGGGGGCCAGCGCGGCGGCGAGCCGCCCGGCGGGTGCGCGGCCGGTGTCGCGCAGGCCGTCGACGGCGGCGAGCACGGCCTCGCGGCCGTCGTTCTTCGGCACCCCGGCGGCGGCCCGCTCGAACAGCAGCGCCCCCTCCTCCAGGACCAGTTCGGAGTCGATCCCGGCCGGGATCTTGATCCGGGCCTGGTGCCGCCAGGTCTCCACCGGATCGCTCCACGCCTCCACCGCGTACGTCCAGCGGCCCTCCGCGTCCGGGGTGACCTCGGCGCCCCAGCGGTCGGTGCCCGGCGCGAGCTCCCGCATCGGCGTCCACGGACCGGACCGGCCCGCGGGCCCCCGCAGCACCACATTGGCGCCCACCGCGTCATGGCCCTCGCGGAAGACGGTGGCGGTCACCTGGAAGGACTCGCCCGCCACGGCCTTGACCGGTCTGCGGCCGCAGTCCACGAGCGGGCCGAGGTCCAGGACGGGGATGCGACCGATCATGAGATCACCTGGAGGTTCGACGGAATCGGGAGGTCTGGCGGTTCTGTTCTTTCTATCGGCTCCGCCGGTCGTCGGCCGGGCGCGGGCATGACTGCTTCTGCCCGCGTTCACCCGGGTGGATGCGGAGGAAATGCGGCAGAGGCAAAGCCGTGGACGACGGGGCGGGGGCGGTGACTTCACTGCGTACCGTTGGAGCTTTCCCATCGGCACCTGGCGAGCATGCCCGTCCCGTGGGACCTACCGGTGCGTAGTTCCCGTGACACCGCGTGGGGAGGACGGTCGGCACCCCGTCACCCGTAGGCAGTCTCCCCGTTGGGCCGATCGTGTGCAATGTGCCGAAAGGGGATAGGCGGCGGCCGGACGGGGTAGCGCGGTGCCCGCGGCCACCGCGGAAGCCGTAGAGTCACCCGGCCGCCGGAGCGCCCGCTGTACGCGTGGCGTATTCCGCACTCACGCACCTGCTGTAGACGGCGCAGCCCGCTTGCCTGAGAACCCCGCCGGGACAACGGGACGTTCCCCCCGCTCCACAGGTATATCCACGCGCCCGGCCCGCACCACGGGGCGCATTCGCCGGTCACTCCCGGCGGGGGCGGGAACTGTCCCCGACAACCCCGAATCGGGAGCGCCACGGCGCTACCGTCGTGACAGTGAAGGCCATTCGTCGATTCAGTGTGCGCCCCGTCCTTCCGGAGCCCCTACGACCGCTCAGCGAGCTGGCGCGCAACCTGCGCTGGTCCTGGCACCCCGAGACGCGCGAGCTCTTCCAGTCCGTCGACCCCGAGGGCTGGCGGGCCGCCGGCGGGGACCCCCTGCGACTGCTGGGGACCGTCTCCGCCGACCGGCTGGCGGCCCTCGCCGAGGACCGCCGCTTCCGCCGCCGCCTCGCCGCCGCCTCCGACGATCTGCACGACTACCTCACCGGCCGGCGGTGGTACCAGGAACAGCCCGAGGGGCTGCCCGCCGCCGTCGCCTATTTCTCCCCCGAGTTCGGCATCACCGCCGCCCTCCCGCAGTACAGCGGCGGGCTCGGCATCCTCGCGGGCGACCACCTCAAGTCCGCCAGCGACCTCGGCGTCCCGCTCATCGGCGTCGGACTCCTCTACCGCCACGGGTACTTCCGCCAGTCCCTCTCCCGCGAGGGCTGGCAGCAGGAGCACTACCCCCTGCTCGACCCCAACGAGCTCCCGCTGCGAATGCTCCGCGAACCCGACGGCACCCCCAGCCGCGTCTGTCTCGCCCTCCCCGGCGGCCGCTCCCTGCTCGCCTACATCTGGCAGGCCCACGTCGGCCGCGTCCCCCTGCTCCTCCTCGACTCCGACGTCGAGGAGAACGGCCCCCGCGAGCGCGACGTCACCGACCGGCTCTACGGCGGCGGGGGCGAGCACCGGCTGCTCCAGGAGATGCTCCTGGGCATCGGCGGGGTGCGCGCGCTCCGTACGTACTGCCGGCTCACCGGCCACGCCGAGCCCGAGGTCTTCCACACCAACGAGGGCCACGCCGGATTCCTCGGCCTGGAGCGCATCCGCGAACTCACTGAGCAGGGCGCCGACTTCGACGCCGCCCTGGAGAGCGTGCGCGCCGGAGCCGTCTTCACCACCCACACGCCCGTGCCCGCCGGCATCGACCGCTTCGACCGCGAGCTCGTCGCCCGCCACTTCGGCCCCGCCGGGGAGCTCCCCGGCATCGACGTCGAACGCGTCCTCGAACTCGGCCTGGAGAGCTACCCCGGCGGCGAGCCCAACCTCTTCAACATGGCGGTCATGGGCCTGCGCCTGGCCCAGCGCGCCAACGGCGTCTCCACCCTCCACGGGCAGGTCAGCCGCCAGATGTTCGCGGGCCTGTGGCCGGGGTTCGACGCCGAGGAGGTGCCCATCACCTCCGTCACCAACGGCGTCCACGCGCCCACCTGGGTCGCCCCCGAGGTCATGCGGCTCGGCGCCCGGCAGGTCGGCGCCGGACGCGCCGAGGACGCCCTCACCGTCGGCGGCTCCCGGCGCTGGGACGCCGTCGACGGCATCGCCGCCGCCGACATCTGGGAACTGCGCCGCACCCTGCGCGAACAGCTCGTCGAAGAGGTGCGCGGGCGGCTGCGCGCCTCCTGGCGCGAACGCGGCGCCGGCACCGCCGAACTCGGCTGGATCGACTCCGTCCTCGACCCCGACGTCCTCACCATCGGCTTCGCCCGCCGCGTCCCCTCCTACAAGCGCCTCACCCTGATGCTCCGCGACCGCGACCGGCTGATGGAGCTGCTGCTCCACCCCGAGCGGCCGATCCAGATCGTCGTCGCGGGCAAGGCCCACCCCGCCGACGACAGCGGCAAGCGCCTCGTGCAGGAGCTGGTGCGGTTCGCCGACGACCCGCGCGTGCGCCACCGCATCGTCTTCCTGCCCGACTACGGCATGGCGATGGCCCAGAAGCTCTACCCCGGCTGCGACGTCTGGCTCAACAACCCGCTGCGCCCCCTGGAGGCGTGCGGCACCTCCGGCATGAAGGCCGCGCTCAACGGCTGTCTCAACCTGTCCGTCCTGGACGGCTGGTGGGACGAGTGGTACGAACCCGACTTCGGCTGGGCCATCCCCACCGCCGACGGCGCCGCCACCGACGAGGACCGCCGCGACGACCTGGAGGCCACCGCCCTCTACCGGCTGCTGGAGGAGCGGGTCGCGCCGCGCTTCTACGACCGGGGCGCGGGCGGGCTGCCCGGCCGCTGGATCGAGATGGTCCGCGGCACGCTCACCACCCTCGGCCCGAAGGTGCTGGCCGGGCGCATGGTCAGGGAGTACGTGGAGCGGCTCTACGGGCCGGCCGCCGAGGCCCAGCGCGCGCTCGGCGCGGACACCGCCCGCGAACTGGCCGACTGGAAGCGGCGGGTGCGCGACGCGTGGCCGGGCGTCGCCGTCGACCACGTGGAGGCGGTCGCGGACACCGCGCTCAACGGCACGGCGGAGCTGGGCTCGACGGTCTCCCTGCGGGTGAGCGTCACCCTCGGCGGCCTCGAACCGACGGACGTCGAGGTGCAGGCGGTCGCCGGCCGGGTCGACCCCGCGGACTGCCTCAGCCGCACGTCGACGTTCCCCCTGAAGCCGACGGGGGCGCCGGGCCTCGACGGGCGCCGCCTCTACGAGGGCCCGCTGACGCTCGACCGCACGGGCCCCTTCGGCTACACCGTCCGCATCCTGCCGGCCCACCGGCTGCTGGCCAGCGGGGCGGAGATGGGCCTGGTGACGCTGCCGTCGGAGGCGACGGGGGAGGGCGCGGGGGTCCTGCTGCGGTAGCGCTCCGCTGGAAGTCCGGTGCGTCATCTGCGGGTGGGTCGTGGCTGGTCGCGCAGTTCCCCGCGCCCCTTCGGGGCGCTGCCGAACGAGAAATTGAGAGGCGCCGCCCGGGGGAGGCGAACTCACCCCGGGCGGCGCCTGGTCCGGTGAACGCTAGAAGCTGAGCCTCCAGCTGTTCAGGGTGCCGCTGTCACCCGAGTACACGTCCTGGACCTGGAGCTTCCACGTGCCACTGGCCGAGGAGGCCGAGGCGTCCACGGTGTACGTCTCCTTCACGTCCGCCGCGGAGTCCCACGAGTCGGAGTCCTTCAGCCGCCACGACTTGCCGTCGGGGGCCACCAGGTCGATCTGGAGGTCACCGCGGTAGGTGTGCGTGATGTTCACGTCCACCTTCAGCGCGGACGAGCCGTTGCCGCTGCGCGTCACGACGATCGGCGAGGTGACGGCCGCTCCCGCGTCGGGGATCGCCACCGGGGTGGTGTTCTCGAAGACGCTGCCGCCACCCGTGGTGTTCACGGTCCACTTGAAGGTCGCGGTGCCCGTCTTGCCGGCCGAGTCCTTCACCGTCACGGTCACCGTGCTGGTGCCCGTCGCGGTCGGGGTGCCGGATATCAGTCCGGTCGAGGCGTTGACCGACAGCCCGGGGGGCAGCCCGGAGGCCGAGTAGGTCAGCGAACCGGCCGTGGAGCTCGTCGCCTTGATCTGGAGCTGGACGGCGGTGTTGACGATGCTGGTCTGGTCGCCGGGCGCGGTGACGGTCACGCCTGAGGAGACCCGGCTGCCGACGCTGATGGCGGCCCACGCGTTGGCGACGTTGTTGTACGTCTCGCTGCCGACGCCGAAGAGCTCACCGGCGGCCCACAGCGTCGCGTCCCGCGCGCCCGCGTAGTTGGTGTTGGACTGCATGCGCTGGGTCAGGGCCTTGAACCACACCTTCGCGGCGTTGTCCCGGCCTATGCCGGTGACCGGCAGCCCGTCGGCGGTCGGGCTGTCGTAGTGCACGCCGTTGATGTCCTTCGGGCCGCTGCCCTCGGAGGCGAGGTAGAACCAGTGATTGGCCGGGCCCGACGAGTAGTGCACGTCGAGTCCGCCGAGGCCGGAGTACCACGCGTCCTTGGACCGGCCGTCGCGGCTCGGCTTGTCCTGGTAGCGCAGCGGCGTGCCGTTGCCGTTGATGTCGATCTTCTCGCCGATGAGGTAGTCGCCCGGGTCGCTCGGGTTGTTCGCCCAGAACTCCACGGCGGTGGCCATGATGTCGGACGTCGCCTCGTTCAGCCCGCCGGACTCCCCGCTGTAGGTGAGGTTGGCGGTCGCGGCCGTGACGCCGTGCGTCATCTCGTGCGCGGCCACGTCGATCGCGGTCAGCGGCTTGGCGTTGCCGGACCCGTCGCCGTACGTCATGCAGAAGCAGCCGTCGTCCCAGAAGGCGTTGACGTAGCTGTTGCCGTAGTGCACCCGGCTGTACGCGCCCTGGCCGTCACCGCGGATGCCGGAGCGGCCGTGCACGTTCTTGTAGTAGTCCCAGGTGAGCTGGGCGCCGTAGTGCGCGTCGGCGCCGGCGGTGGCGGGGTCACTGTTGCTGCCGTTCCCCCACACGTCGGTGGAGTTGGTGTACAGCGAGCCCGTGCCGGACGAGCCGTGGTTCAGGTTGTACGTCTTGTGCCCGCCGCGCGTGCCGTCGTTCAGGGTGTACGAGCCACCGGACTGCGTCGTGCCGAGCGTGACCTGGCCGCTGTACTGCGTGTTGCCGGTGCCGGTCTTGATGCCTTGGAATGCGAAGAGCTTCTTGCCCGTCTTCGCGTCCGTGATGACGTGCAGCTGGTTCGGCGTGCCGTCGTCCTGGAGGCCGCCGACGACCGTCTCGTAGGCGAGCACGGGCGCCCCGTCGGCCGCCCAGATCACCTTGCGCGGCGCGACGTCGGCCTTGGTGGCCTTCGAGCCCTGCGCGTTCGCGGCCTTCACGGCGTCCTTCTCCGCGGCGGAGGCCGCGAGGGACGGCGTGGTGGTGGCCACCGCCAGGCGGGACTTGGTGGCCTTGGCGACGGCCTTGACCGTGCCGCTGTTCGTCGCGTCGACCACGAGGTCCCCGCCGAGGACCGGCAGACCGTCGTAGGTGCGCTCGTAGCGGGTGTGGCTGGTGCCGTTGACGTCCTTGACGACGTCCTTCACGACCAGCTGCTCCTTGGCGCCGAGGCCCAGCGTCCGGGCCGTCCGCGCCTTGGTCGCGTTGGCCTCGCGCATCAGCTCGGCGCGCTGCGAGGGGGTGAGCTTGGCGGGCTGCGCGCCGGGGTCGGCCTTGGCGACGACCTTGCGGCCCGCGGTGGTGTGGTCGGCCTTGGCGGTGGCGGCACCGGTCTGCGCGCCGACGGCGAGAACCGCGGTGACGGCGACCAGGGCGCCGGTGGCGACTGCGCGCCTATGGGGGGTGGGTCTCACACTGACTCCTTCTGCGATGGCCACGGTGGGTGACCGAAGGGAGGCCGGGCGGCCGGGGAGGCCGCTCGGACAGAGCGAGGGAGAGCACGATGCTTCAGGGGGGGGAAGCCGATGAGGAAAAGGGGGTGCGCGACGCCCTGCCGAGGTGCTGTGGGGGGAGCGGTGTGTCGGTGGAGGGAAGAGTGCCACCGCAGGCATGTACGTGTCAGGAGTGCGGCGGCAAGTTGGCCGGATAGCGTCCGTTGACGAACAAGCGGGGTCCGCATAGCGGATCGGGAAGGACGCGGGGTGGGGGACCTTTGAACTCTCTTGTACAGCCGTTGGGATGGGGTCGAGCGTTTCGTCATCCGACCGGAAATGGTGCAGTCCAATGACGGGGCGGTCGGGGCGGGTCAGCTCCGCCGCCTCGCCCATGAGTTGCCGCGGCGCGTCCCTCGCCGGCCCGGAACTGCTCTCACCCGCTGCCTCGGCGAGCACGCGGCCGATGCCGACGCGTTCCACGGCCATGCGATCCGCGCCGGCCGCGCCACGGCCCGACAGGCCGTCCCGGAGACGGGCGGCCGCACCGTCGGTCCCGCGCCATCGGTCCCGCACGGCGCGGATCCCGGGCGAGCCGTCGTCAGACCAGGCTGTCCCGCCAGGCCCGGTGCAGGTCCGCGAAGCGGCCCGTGCCCGCGATGAGCTCGGCCGGTGTGCCGTCCTCCACCACGCGGCCGTCCGCCATGACCAGCACCCGGTCCGCGATCTCGACCGTCGACAGGCGGTGCGCGATCACCACGGCCGTGCGCCCGCGCAGCACCGTGCGCATCGCGGCCTGCACCGCCTGCTCGCCCGGGATGTCCAGCGAGGACGTCGCCTCGTCGAGGATGAGCACGGCGGGGTCGGCGAGGAGCGCGCGGGCGAAGGCGATCAACTGCCGCTGCCCCGCGGAGATGCGGCCGCCGCGCTTGCGCACGTCCGTGTCGTAGCCGTCCGGGAGCGCGGTGATGAAGTCGTGCGCGCCGATGGCCTTCGCCGCCCGCTCCATCTCCTCGCGCGTCGCGCCGGGGCGGCCGATGGCGATGTTCTCCGCCACCGTGCCGGAGAACAGGAACGACTCCTGGGTGACCATGACGACCCCGCGGCGCAGCTCCGCCACGGCCAGCTCGCGCAGCGGGACGCCGTCGAGCCGCACCTCGCCCTCGGTCGGGTCGTAGAAGCGGGCGAGCAGCTTGGCCAGCGTGGACTTGCCGGCACCGGTGGAGCCGACGACGGCGACCGTCCGCCCGGCGGCCAGGGTCAGATCGAAGCGGGGCAGCACCTCGCCGCCCGTGCGGTAGGCGAAGCGCACGCCGTCGAAGACGACCTCGCGGCCCGGCCGGCCCGCGGGCCGCTCCGGCAGCGTCCTGGGGTGCGCGGGCTCGGGGACGGAGGGGCGCTGGGCGAGCAGCCCGGCGATCTTCTCCAGGGAAGCGGCGGCCGACTGATAGGTGTTGAGGAACATCCCCAGCCGGTCGATCGGGTCGTACAGCCGCCGCAGATAGAGCACGGAGGCGGCCAGCACGCCGAGCGCCAGATCGCCGGAGGCCACCCGGTAGGCGCTCCACAGGACGATCACCGCCAGCGCCGTGTTGGCCACCAGCCGGGACGAGAATATGTAGCGGGCCATCTCCAGCATCGCGGCCGTGTTGGCGCCCCGGTGGCGGGAGTTGAGCTCGGCGAAGTGCGCGTCGTTGGCGCGTTCCCGGCGGAACGCCTGCACCGGCCGGATGCCGTTCATCGTCTCCGTGAACTTCACGATGACGGCCGCGATCGCCGTGGACCGCTCGCCGTAGACGACCAGGGCGCGGCGCTGGTAGGAGCGCACGAAGAGATACAGCGGGGCGAAGGACAGCAGGGCCGCGCCACCGATGCCCCAGTCGAGCCAGAGGAGCGTGGCCGAGACGTACACCACCGACAGGGCGACGGCGATGAGCTCCTGGAGGCCGTCGTTGAGCAGCTCGCGGATCGACTCGACGTCGGAGGTGGCGCGGGAGATCAGCCGGCCGGAGGTGTAGCGCTCGTGGAAGTCGACGCTGAGCGACTGCGCGTGGCGGAAAATCCGGCCGCGCAGGTCCAGGAGCATGTCCTGGCCGATCCGGGCCGACAGCCGCACGAAGGCCAGCTGGAGGAGGCCGGAGGCCAGCGCGCACAGGGCGTAGCCGACGCCGACGGCGACGAGCGGGCCGTGGTCGCCGTGGCGCACGGCGGGCACCCCGCGGTCGATGGCGTACGCCACCAGCAGCGGGCCGGCCTGGACGGCGGCCTGCTGGAGCAGCAGGACGACGACGGCGAGCCGGACCGCGCCCCGGGCTGGGGCGAGGAGCGAGCGCAGCAGCGCGCGGGAGGCGCCCTTGGGCGCGGGCAGGACGTCCTGGGCGACGGGGTCGCCGGCCTCCGCCGCTCGCTCCTCCCGCCCCTCCTGCTCTTCGGGAACGGTGGTGGTCATCGTCGCGGCCCTCCCTGAAAGGCGTGGTCGTCCCGGCCGGACATCAGTGCCGCGTACTCCTCGTTGCCGTGCAGCAGTTCGTGGTGGGTGCCGACCGCCGCGACGCGCCCGCCGGAGAGCAGCGCGACCCGGTCGGCGAGCAGGACGGTGGACGGGCGGTGGGCGACCACCAGGGCCGTGGTCGTGGCCAGCACGTCGCGCAGCGCCGCCTCGACCAGGGCCTCGGTGTGGACGTCGAGCGCGGAGAGCGGGTCGTCGAGGATGAGGAAGCGGGGCGAGCCGACGACCGCGCGGGCCAGCGCGAGCCGCTGCCGCTGCCCGCCGGACAGGCTCAGCCCCTGCTCGCCGACCTGCGTGCCGGGGCCGTCGGGCAGGGCGTGCACGAAGCCGGCCTGGGCGACCGTCAACGCCCGTACGAGATCGGCCTCCTCGGCGTGGGCGGCGCCCATCATGACGTTCTCGGCGACGGTGGCCGAGAAGAGCGTGGGGTCCTCGAAGGCGACGGAGACGAGCTCGCGCAGCCGCTCGCGGGGGAGCTCCGCGATGTCCTGGCCGTCCAGGGTGATCCGCCCGGCGGTCGCCTCGTGGAGGCGGGGTATCAGCGCGGTGAGGGTGGTCTTGCCGCTGCCGGTGGTGCCGACGAGCGCCATGGTCTCGCCGGGCCGGATGTGCAGGTCGATGCCGCGCAGCACGGGCGGGGAACCGGCGGGCGCGTCGGGGTAGCGGAACTCCACGCCCTCCAGGCGGAGTCCGTCGCCCCGCGGCCGGGCGGGCGCCGGCACCTCGGGGGCGTCGGCGGGCGGCTGGGTGTCGAGCACCTCGAAGAAGCGGTCCGCGGCCGTCGCCGACTCGTTCGTCACGGCGAGCAGGAAGCCGATCGACTCCACCGGCCAGCGCAGCGCGAGCGCCGTCGACAGGAACGCCACCAGGGTGCCCGCCGACAGCTCGCCGTCGGCGACCTGCACCACACCGAGCAGCAGCGCCGCCCCGATCGCCAGCTCCGGCAGGATCATGATCAGTGCCCACAGCGTTCCCAGCAGGCCGGCCTTGCGCAGCTCGGTCGACCGCAGCCGGCCGGAGAGGGCCATGAAGGAGCGCTCCTGCCGGTGGTGCCGCCCGAAGCCCTTGATGATGCGGATGCCGAGGACGCTCTCCTCGACGGCCGTCGTCAGATCGCCCACCTGGTCCTGCGCGGTCCGCGCGGCCCGGGAATAGCGGTCCTCGAACTTCCAGCAGAGCGCGACCAGCGGCACCACCGGCGCGAGCAGCACCAGGCCCAGCAGCCACTGCTGCATCAGCAGGATGACGAAGCCGACCACGATGGTCACCGTGTTGACCAGCAGGAAGGTCAGCGGGAACGCCAGGAAGATCCGCAGCAGCATCAGGTCCGTCGTGCCGCGCGAGAGCAACTGCCCCGAGGGCCAGCGGTCGTGGAAGGCCACCGGCAGCCGCTGGAGACGGGCGTAGAGGTCCGCCCGCATGTCCGCCTCGACGCGGGCCAGCGGCCGGGCGATCAGCCGGCGGCGCGTCAGGAACAACACCGCCTCCACGACGCCGAGTGCCAGCAGCAGCGCACCGCCCAGCCAGACGCCCGAGGGGTCACGGTCCGCGACCGGGCCGTCCACCATCCACTTCAGCACCAGGGGGAAGGCGAGCCCTATGCAGGACGCGACGACCGCCACGGCCGCGGCGGCCAGCAGCCTGATGCGGACGGGGCGGACGTAGGGCCAAAGCCGCAGCAGCGACCGGGCAGTTGAGTGGGGCGCTTCTCGGGTGACAGTCATCAGGAGTGAGGGTACGGTTCACCACTGACAGTGCCCATTTGTTTTTCCGGGTTCGGGCGCGGGTGGGTGGCGCCTGCGGCGCTTGTTCCCCAGCCCCGCCCCTTCCCGGCTGCGTCTGATGTGCGGCTCCGCCGCGTGGGGGCTTCGCCTGCGGCGCTTTGTTTCCCCTACCCCGCCCCTTCCCGAAACTGGGGCTGCGCCCCAGACCCCCTGACCGCGCTTCGCGCGGTGTCCTCAAACGCCGGACGGGCTGGAATGGTGCGGACCGTAACCAGCACATTCAGCCCGTCCGGCGATTGAGGACGCTCCCCCAGACTTCGTCCGGGGGGACCCCCAGCAGGGCGCTCCCGCCGCAGGCGGCAACGGACCCGCACATCGGGGTCTGGGGCAGCGCCCCAGTTCGGGAAGGGGCGGGGTGGGGAACAAAGCGCCGCAGGCGGCTACGGGCACGGGCGAGGCGGGGAAGGAGACGCCGGCACGGCCCGCAGGAGGAGGATCGAGCGTGGCCGCACAGCCACCGGCGTGCCGCCGGCCCGCCGCGTGCCCGGTGCCGTCGCCTGAGACTCCCGCGCCGTGTTCACGAGGAGCTCGTACGCCGAAGCCCACGGCGCCCCGGGCAGCGTGAAGCGCACCGGCCCGGAGCCGGCGTGCAGGACCGTCAGGAAGCTGTCGTCGGTGACCGGTTCACCCGAGTCGTCGCGCCGCGCGATGTCCCGGCCGGAGAGGAACATGCCGAGCGTGGCCGCCGGGGCGTACCAGTCGGCCTCCGTCATCTCCGTGCCGTCCGCCGTGAACCAGGCGAGGTCCCGCAGCCCGTCCGCCGCCTGCGGCCGGCCGGAGAAGAAGGAGCGGCTGCGCAGCACGGGGTGGGCGCGGCGCAGGGCGAGGAGGCGGGCGGACAGCTCGGCGAGCGCCCGCCAGCCGGGGTCCTCCAGGAGGGACCAGTCGACCCAGCTGGTCGCGTTGTCCTGGCAGTACGCGTTGTTGTTGCCGCCCTGCGTGCGGCCCATCTCGTCGCCGGCCACCAGCATCGGCACGCCGGTGGACAGCAGCAGGGTGGTCAGCAGGTTCCGTGCCTGGCGCCGGCGCAGCGCGAGGACGGCCGCGTCGTCGGTCTCGCCCTCGACGCCGCAGTTCCAGGACCGGTTGTCGCCGGTGCCGTCGCGGTTGCCCTCGCCGTTGGCCTCGTTGTGCTTCTGTTCGTAGCTGACGAGGTCGCGCAGGGTGAAGCCGTCGTGCGCGGTGACGAAGTTGACGGAGGCGTACGGCCTGCGGCCGCCCCAGGCGTAGAGGTCGCTGGAGCCGGACAGGCGGTAGCCGAGGTCGCGTACGTCCGGCAGCGCGCCCCGCCAGAAGTCGCGTACGGCGTCGCGGTAGCGGTCGTTCCACTCCGTCCACAGCGGGGGGAAGGCGCCCACCTGATAGCCGCCCGAGCCCACGTCCCAGGGCTCGGCTATGAGCTTGACGCGGCGCAGCACCGGGTCCTGGGCGATGACCGCGAGGAACGGCGAGAGCATGTCGACATCGTGCATCGACCGGGCCAGCGCCGCCGCCAGGTCGAAGCGGAAGCCGTCGACGCCCATCTCCGTCACCCAGTAGCGCAGCGAGTCGGTGATCAGGCGGAGGACGTTCGGCTGCACGACATGGAGGGTGTTGCCGCAGCCGGTGTAGTCGGCGTAGCGGCGGGCGTCGTCCTGGAGGCGGTAGTAGCGGCGGTTGTCGACGCCGCGCAGGGAGAGCGTCGGCCCGAGCTCGCCGCCCTCCGCGGTGTGGTTGTAGACGACGTCGAGGATGACCTCGATGCCCGCCGCGTGCAGGGCCCGTACCATCCGCTTGAACTCGCCGACCTGCCGGCCGCGCGTCCCGGTCGCGGCGTAGGCGGCGTGCGGTGCGAAGTAGCCGATGGAGTTGTAGCCCCAGTAGTTGCGCAGCCCGCGCCGCAGCAGGTGGTCCTCGTGCGCGAACTGGTGGACGGGCAGCAGCTCGACGGCGGTCACCCCGAGGCGCACCAGGTGGTCGACGGCCGCCGGGTGCGCGAGTCCGGCGTAGGTGCCGCGCAGCCGCTCCGGGATGCCGGGGTGGCGCATGGTGAAGCCGCGCACGTGCAGTTCGTAGATGACCGAGTCGGCCCACGGCGTCTTCGGCCTGTGGTCGTCCGCCCAGTCGTCGTCGTCCGCGACGACGACGCCCTTGGGGACGTACGGGGCCGAGTCGCGGTCGTCGCGCACGGTGTCGGCGACGTACTGCTGCGGCCAGTCGCGGACGTGTCCGTACACCTCGGGAGGAAGGGTGAAATCACCGTCTATGGCCCGGGCGTAGGGGTCGAGGAGGAGCTTGGCGGGGTTCCAGCGGGCGCCGGTCCAGGGGTCCCAGCGGCCGTGCACGCGGTAGCCGTAGCGGCGGCCGGGGCGCACGCCCGGTACGAAGCCGTGCCATATCTCGTGCGTCAACTCGTCCAGGAACAGGCGGGTTTCGCGCTCCCCGCACGGCGTGCCCTCCGGGCCGGTGCCCGGCTCGTCGTCGAACAGGCACAGCTCGACGGCCTCCGCCCCGCCGGCCCACAGGGCGAAATTGGTGCCCGCCACTCCGTCCGCGCCCACGCGGAAGCGCGCGCCCAGCGGCTCCGAGCTGCCCGGCCGCACCGCCGGGCGGACCGGGACCTCCGGCCGCCGGTGGCCGTTGACGGCGGACACGACGGGCGGTGCCGCGCCGCCGTCCGTACGGGGCCGCTCGGGGGCGCGTGCGAACCGGCCGTCCCGCCCGTCCCGTTCCGCCCGTTGCTCGGGTGCGCTCGACACGTCTTCGCCTCCGGCGGCTCTCGACCAGCGCGCCGGGCACCCGGCTTCCCGTGCCGGATGTCGGCGGTCCTGTCCTTCCCCCAGTTCTGCCCAGATCCACGCATGCGCTCACCCGTGTGATCGGACCCGACACCTGTGCGGGACCTGTGCGCGAAGGACCCCCGCCGGGTGGTCAACGACGGGTCTGTGGCCGGTTTAAGATGCCTCGATTCGGCCACGGCTCACTCCTCATGCGTATGCCTCGTACCACCGTTCCCATTTGCTGCGGAACGGTGACATTCCCGAGCCATGCACTGTCGGTGGCATGTGGTTATCTATCGCCATGCGCGTGCTGACGCGCTCAGGGGGCGCCGCGTGGCCGCGGGCCGTGCGAAGGGGAGACAACCGTTGTGAACACGCAGCTGATATCGAGAGGGCGCGCCGGCCGCAGGGGCCTGTTCGCGCTGCTGCTCGGGGCGCTGTTGCTGCTGGTCACCGCCTGTGGTGGTGACGGGGATGCGAAGAAGGACGGCGCCGAGAAGGACGACGGCAAGCCCTCGCAGGCCGTGGTGACGATCGCGCCGAAGGACGGCGCGAAGGACGTCGCGACGAGCGGCGCGCTCAAGGTCACCGCCGACCAGGGCACGCTGACCTCCGTCAAGGTCGCCGACGCCAAGGGCACCGCGGTGGACGGCAAGATCGCCGACGACGGCGCGTCCTGGGAGCCGGCCGGGCACCTCGCCGCCGCCACGAAGTACACGGTGGACGCGCTGGCCAAGGACAAGAAGGGGCGGACATCCGCCAAGCACGCGACGTTCACGACCCTCACCCCGCAGAACACCTTCGTCGGCTACTTCACGCCGGAGGACGGCAGCACGGTCGGCGTCGGCATGCCCGTATCGCTCACTTTCAGCCGGGGCATCACCGACACCAAGGCCGTCGAGCGCGCCGTGAAGGTGACCGCCGAGCCCTCCGTGCCCGTCAAGGGCCACTGGTTCGGCAACGACCGCCTCGACTTCCGCCCCGAGAAGTTCTGGGCCGCGGGCACCAAGGTGACGCTGGAGATGAACCTCGACGGCGTCGAGGGCCGTGACGGCGTCTACGGCACGCAGAACAAGACCGTGAAGTTCACCGTCGGCCGCAGCCAGGTGAGCACCGTGGACGCCTCCAGCCACCAGATGACGGTCGAGCGGGACGGCAAGACGCTCAAGACCATCCCGATCTCCGCCGGCGCCCCGGGCCACTCGACGTACAACGGCCAGATGGTCATCAGCGAGAAGTACGACGTGACGCGGATGGACGGCAACACGGTCGGCTTCGGCGGCGAGTACGACATCGCGGACGTGCCGCACGCCATGCGCCTGTCGACGTCCGGCACCTTCATCCACGGCAACTACTGGTCGGGCGAGGGCACCTTCGGCTCGGAGAACGCCAGCCACGGCTGCGTCGGCCTGTTCGACGAGCGCGGTGGCGGCGACCCGTCCACCCCGGCCGCGTGGTTCTACAGCAACTCGCTCATCGGTGACGTCGTCGTGGTCAAGAACTCCAACGACAAGACGATCCAGCCGGACAACGGGCTCAACGGCTGGAACATGCCCTGGTCCGAGTGGACCGCCGGGAGCTGACGCCCCCTCTCCCTGACGGCCGGGCGGCCCGGTGCACTGTGTGACCAAGTGCACCGGGCCGCTCGCTGTCCGGCCACTTCGCGGGGCAGACCCCGCCAGGCCCTGAAGCTAACCTGCTGTCATGACTGTGCATCTTGAGGCCGCCGAGGGCGTCGGGACCATCCGGCTCGACCGTCCGCCCATGAACGCGCTCGACATCGCCACCCAGGACCGGCTCCGCGAGCTCGCGGAGGAGGCGACCCACCGCACGGACGTCCGGGCCGTCGTGCTGTGGGGCGGGGAGAAGGTGTTCGCGGCCGGCGCGGACATCAAGGAGATGCAGAAGATGGACCACGCGGCCATGGTGGCCCGCTCCCGTGGCCTCCAGGACGCCTTCACCGCCGTCGCCCGCATCCCCAAGCCCGTCGTCGCCGCCGTCACCGGCTACGCGCTCGGCGGCGGCTGCGAGCTCGCGCTCTGCGCCGACTTCCGCATCGCCGCCGACAACGCCAAGCTCGGCCAGCCGGAGATCCTGCTCGGCCTGATCCCCGGCGCGGGCGGCACCCAGCGGCTGGCCCGGCTCGTCGGCCCGTCCAAGGCCAAGGACCTCATCTTCACCGGCCGTCAGGTGAAGGCCCCCGAGGCGCTGGAACTCGGCCTCGTCGACCGGGTCGTGCCGGCCGGGGAGGTCTACGAGCAGGCGCACGCGTGGGCCGCGAAGCTGGCCGCCGGTCCCGCGCTCGCGCTGCGCGCGGCGAAGGAGGCCGTGGACACCGGCCTGGAGACCGACATCGACACCGGGCTCGCGATCGAACGCAACTGGTTCGCGGGGCTGTTCGCCACCGAGGACCGGGAGATCGGGATGCGCAGCTTCGTCGAGGACGGGCCCGGTAAGGCCAAGTTCGTCTGAAAGGCGACGCGTTGGACGTGCGCGGTGCGGGGGCTGCCGAACGGTCGGCGGCCCCTTCGCCGTTGTCCCGGCACGCCCGGCCGGCATGGCGGGTGGTTGCCCCTTGTGGGGGAATTCCGCGAGGTGTGCGAACCCGTCGAAATGACCTTGTTCCATGCGCTGAGCGATCATCTGTGCACCCGGGGTCACCGCAGGTCAGTCCGCATTTTCTGGGTGACTGGCTGCCCATGGCATATGTCGCCGAGGGGCGTTGGAGCACCGGATTCCGCTCCGGCGAATCCCTTGGTTCCAGCCCACGGCGTCTTTACGGCGGCCATGATGGGGTGCATGGCGGGCCTGGAAGGAACGGATCAGCCGCGGCAGCGAAGTGGCACGGCCGCTGTGCGCTGGATGCCGTCCGTAGAGGATGAACTGGCGCTCAAGGCGCTCGATCTGTTCGGCGACCCCACGCTCGGCGAAGTCCAGCTGCCCTCCCGCCCGGAGTCGGCGATCGCCGCCCGGCGGCTGACCCAGTGCGTCGTCCTGCGGCACTGGGGCCTCTCCGCCCAGCTCGCCGAGCACGCCGTGCTGCTGGTTTCCGAGCTCGTGGGCAACGCCGTCCGGCACACCGGGGCGCGCTGCTTCGGGCTGCGGATGCTGCGCCGCCGCGGCTGGCTGCGGATCGAGGTGCGCGACCCCTCCCGCGGGCTGCCGTGTCTGATGCCGGTGCACGAGCTCGACACGAGCGGGCGCGGGCTCTTCCTGGTCGACAAGCTCTCGGACCGCTGGGGCGTGGACCTGCTGGCGCGCGGCAAGACGACCTGGTTCGAGATGAGGGTCGCGGACCGCTGAGCGCGGACCGGTGAGCGCGCGCCGTCATGGGTGCGGCGACCGCTGGGCGTACGGCTCGTACGCGCGGCCCCGGACGTGCAGTCCCGAACGGCGCTGTCTCGCACGCGTGAGGAAAACGCGGAGGCCCCCGTGCGTCGGTATGCGACGGGCCGGGGGCCTCTGCGTGCGGCCGCGGAGGAAGGGGTGTGTTCCGCGGCCGGAAAGAACGACCTGGCCCGGGTCAATGGGGGTCGTGCCACCGACTATGGCAGACAGCCGCGTGTCGGCCAAAGCGGCTATCGGGGCAGATTCGGGCAATTCTGGATGGACTTCTCGTTAATCAAAGGTGAGTTGTGACACCCGCCTTGAATTCCATGAATGAACCAGCGGTAACTCCTATTTTTATGCGCGCCAGTTCGTGTCGGTTCGACGGTGCCATGTCGGTCCTTGCGTACCGGGCCGTTTCGGAGTGTCATGTCCCCGCCGGGCTGCCGACCGGTGTGCCCGCTATCCGGGAGCCCCCCCCCATGGACGAAGAGACCGCGACCACTCCCTATCCCCCCACCCACTGGATACCGGCCGACAGCGCCAACTGGACCGTCTCCAGCCGCCCCGCCGCCCACCCCGTCGACTTCCTCGTGATCCATGTGACCCAGGAGACCTTCGGCGACGCGATGAGGATCTTCCAGGACCCCGCGGCCCGGGTCTCGGCGCACTACATGGTCGCCTCCGCGGACGGCTACATCGGCCAGTTCGTCCGCGAGAAGGACATCGCCTGGCACGCCGGCAACTGGGACTACAACACCCGCAGCATCGGCATCGAGCACGAGGGCTGGATCGACCGCCCCGAATACTTCACCGACGCGATGTACCGCTCCTCGGCCCGGCTCGCCGCCGCCGTCTGCGCCCGCTACGGCATTCCGCGGACCCGCGACCACATCATCGGCCACGTCGAAGTGCCCGGCTCCACCCACACCGACCCCGGGCCGCACTGGGACTGGGACCGCTATATCGGCCTGGTGATCAGCGGCGGCTAATCTTTGCCGGTCACACCAGCACACAAGGGGAGGCCCACATGGCCGACAACGAAGCGCGCAAGGCCGAGGCGCGCAAGACTTTCGACCGGTTCGACGCCAATGGGGACGGTCTGATCACCGCCGCCGAGTACAAGAGCGTGATGGCTCAGCTCGGCGACTTCAACGTCACCGAGACCGTGGCCCAGGCCATCATCAACAAGAAGGACGCCAACGGCGACGGCGTGCTGTCCTTCGAGGAGTTCTGGGCCTCCCTCAACGGCTGACCCGGCCCGCGCACGGCTCCCGGCGGGTCAGCGCCAGCCCCTGCGCTGCGCACTGGCCCGCCGCCTGCGGTCGTTGCACAACAGGCACCGGCCCCAGCCCGGCGGCAGCGGGTCGTCCTTGTCGCCGTACAGCGGGTCCACGGGCCCCTTGGGGTGCTCCGCGCACGCCGTCGCGCCCAGCCCGGCCCCCAGGGCACCGGCCGCGGTCAACGCCCGGCGCAGGGCGTCGAGAAGCTGGTCGGCCTCATGGGGGGCCGGGGCGGCGTCGAGGGCGAAGGCGATGTCCGAGGCGGTGCTGAGCGCGCTCTGGAGTTCGCGCAGGTCTGCGTAACTCATGCTGGGAAGCGTACGCGCCACCACTGACAACGCGGCTCAGACCGCCGTCAGCGCCCAGCTCCGGTCCGCCCGCAGCGCGGCCCCGTCACGCACCGGCCGCACCCCCTCGCCCGCCGCCGTCCGGGCCCCGCCCGCACGGCGCGAATCCTGCGCCCAGATCCGGCCGTCGGTCTCGGACGCCACCTTGCGCAGGCCGCCCCGCCCGGCCGGAGCGGTGCGGAACCGCTGCTCCGGCGCCCCCGCGTCGCACAGCGCGGTGACCAGCAGCGAGCCCTTCAGGTCGATGCAGTGGTACGGCTCGGCGACCGACGAGAACTGCCGCGTGGTCGCGCTGTACAGCCAGGACTGCCGGGCCGGCGCGGCCGCGTCGCACGCCTGAAGCGCCACCAGCCTGGGCCGCGCCGCGCCCCGCGGATCGCGGTAGCCGGAACCCTCCGCCGTCAGACAGCCGCCGTACGCGCCGTTGTGCAGCAGTACGGCCGACGAGGGAACCGGCACGGGCGCGGCGACGGCGGAGGGCGCCGCGAGGCCGAAGGCGGCGGTGAGGGCGCCGAGGATCGCGGCAGTGGCGCGGGCGTGGTGGCGCATGGCTGGGGCTCCTCGCGGGGGAACGGAACGAGGAGCCGACCTTACTGACGGAGGTCACACAGTGGCGCGCTGTTTCCGGCCATGATCCCCCAGTGGGGCGCGCCGGTTCAGCACTCGATGACGTTGACCGCGAGGCCGCCGCGGGCCGTCTCCTTGTACTTGACCTTCATGTCCGCGCCCGTCTCCTTCATGGTCTTGATGACCTTGTCGAGGGAGACGTGGTGGCGGCCGTCGCCGCGCAGGGCCATGCGGGCGGCGGTGACGGCCTTGGCGGCGGCCATGCCGTTGCGCTCGATGCAGGGGATCTGCACCAGGCCGCCGACCGGGTCGCAGGTCAGGCCCAGGTTGTGCTCCATGCCGATCTCGGCCGCGTTCTCGACCTGCTCGGGCGAGCCGCCGAGGACCTCGGCGAGGCCGCCGGAGGCCATCGAGCAGGCGGAGCCGACCTCGCCCTGGCAGCCGACCTCGGCGCCGGAGATCGAGGCGTTCTCCTTGAAGAGCATGCCGATCGCGCCCGCGGCGAGCAGGAAGCGGACGATGCCGTCCTCGTCCGCGCCGGGCACGAAGTTCATGTAGTAGTGCAGCACGGCCGGGATGATGCCCGCGGCGCCGTTGGTGGGGGCGGTCACGACGCGGCCGCCCGCGGCGTTCTCCTCGTTGACGGCCATGGCGTAGATCGTGATCCACTCCATCGCGCGGGCCTGCGGGTCGCCCTCGGCGCGCAGCTGGCGGGCCGAGTTGGCCGCGCGGCGGCGCACCTTGAGGCCGCCGGGGAGGATGCCCTCGCGGGACATGCCGCGGGAGACGCACGCCTGCATGACGCGCCAGATCTCCAGCAGGCCCTCGCGGATCTCGCTCTCCGTGCGCCAGGCCTTCTCGTTCTCCAGCATCAGGGCGGAGATCGACAGGCCCGTCTCGCGGGACATCCGCAGCAGCTCGTCGCCCGTGCGGAAGGGGTACTTCAGCACGGTGTCGTCCAGGACGATCCGGTCCTCGCCGACCGCGTCCTCGTCCACGACGAAGCCGCCGCCCACCGAGTAATACGTCTTCTCCAGCAGGGGCGCGCCGGCCTCGTCGTAGGCGAAGAGGGTCATGCCGTTGGCGTGGTACGGCAGGGAGCGGCGGCGGTGCAGGATCAGCTGGGTCGACTCGTCGAAGTCGATCTCGTGGGTCGAGCCGATCTCCGCGCCGAGCAGCCGCAGCCGCTTCGAGGAGCGGATGCGCTCGACCTCGTCGTCCGCCCTCTCCACGTCGACGGTGCGGGGGGAGTGGCCCTCCAGGCCCAGCAGCACGGCCTTCGGGGTGCCGTGGCCGTGGCCGGTGGCGCCCAGCGAGCCGAAGAGCTCGGCGCGCACGGAGGTGGTGTGGGCCAGCAGGCCCTCGTTCTTCAGCCGCCGCGTGAACATCAGCGCGGCCCGCATCGGGCCGACCGTGTGGGAGCTGGACGGGCCTATGCCGATCGAGAAGAGATCGAAAACGGAGATGGCCACGGTGGCGCTCCCTCGGGTCGGTGGTACGGGTATGTCGCGGGCGGCCGGGCCACGGTCGGTGCACACGGGGTGCACGTGAGTGATCCGGTCTCCCGCCACGTGGTGCGGGGCACCGGGCTCACCTTCCAGTGTGCCCAGTGCCCCGTACCAGCGGGTGAATCGGGTACTGCTCGGTTACTTCAGGCCGGCGTACAGCGGGTGCTTGTCCGCCAGGGCCGTGACGCGGGAGCGCAGCGACTCCACGTCGTAGGACGGCTTCAGCGCCTCGGCGATGATGTCCGCGACCTCGCGGAAGTCCTCCGCCTGGAAGCCGCGGGTGGCCAGCGCCGGGGTGCCGATCCGCAGACCCGAGGTGACCATCGGGGGCCGCGGGTCGTTCGGGATGGCGTTGCGGTTGACCGTGATCCCGACCTCGTGGAGGCGGTCCTCGGCCTGCTGGCCGTCCAGCTGGGAGTTGCGGAGGTCCACCAGCACCAGGTGCACGTCCGTGCCGCCGGAGAGGACGGAGACGCCCACCTCGGCGACGTCGGCCTGCACCAGGCGCTCGGCCAGGATCTTCGCGCCTTCCAGCGTACGCTGCTGGCGCTCCTTGAACTCCTCGCTCGCCGCGACCTTGAAGGAGACGGCCTTCGCGGCGATCACGTGCTCCAGCGGACCACCCTGCTGACCGGGGAAGACGGCGGAGTTGATCTTCTTGGCCAGCTCGGCCGTGGAGAGGATCACACCACCGCGGGGGCCGCCCAGCGTCTTGTGCGTGGTCGTGGTGACGACGTGCGCGTGCGGCACCGGGGAGGGGTGCAGCCCGGCGGCGACGAGACCCGCGAAGTGGGCCATGTCGACCATCAGGTAGGCGCCGACCTCGTCCGCGATCCGGCGGAAGGCCGCGAAGTCCAGCTGGCGCGGGTAGGCCGACCAGCCGGCGACGATCAGCTTCGGGCGGTGCTCCTTGGCGAGGCGCTCGACCTCGTCCATGTCGACCAGGTTGGTCGCCTCGTCGACGTGGTACGCGACCACGTTGTAGAGCTTGCCGGAGAAGTTGATCTTCATGCCGTGGGTCAGGTGCCCGCCGTGGGCGAGGTTCAGGCCCAGGATGGTGTCGCCGGGGTTGAGCAGCGCGAACATCGCGGCCGCGTTCGCCTGCGCACCGGAGTGCGGCTGGACGTTCGCGTGCTCGGCGCCGAAGAGCGCCTTGATCCGGTCGATGGCGATCTGCTCGACGACGTCGACGTGCTCGCAGCCACCGTAGTAGCGGCGGCCCGGGTAGCCCTCGGCGTACTTGTTGGTGAGGACGGAGCCCTGGGCCTCCATGACGGCGACCGGAGCGAAGTTCTCCGACGCGATCATCTCCAGGGTGGACTGCTGGCGGTGGAGTTCGGCGTCGACAGCGGCGGCGACGTCGGGGTCGAGCTCATGGAGGGAGCTGTTCAGAAGCGACATGAGTTCTTCCTGGACTTCCTGGGCGGGAGGAGGGTGGGGCGGGATCAGCCGGCGAAGGCGGTGTACTCGTCGGCGGACATCAGGTCCGCCGGCTCGTCCGTGATCTTCACCTTGAACAGCCAGCCGCCCGTGAAGGGGGCGGAGTTCACCAGCGAGGGGTCGTCCTGGACGTCCTGGTTCGCGTCGACGACCTCGCCGCTCACCGGGGAGAACAGGTCGCTGACCGACTTGGTCGACTCCAGCTCGCCACAGGTCTCGCCCGCGGTGACCGCGTCGCCGACCTCCGGGAGCTGGGCGTAGACCACGTCACCGAGCGCGTTGGCCGCGAACTCGGTGATGCCGACCGTCGCCACGCCGTTCTCGTCGACGGCCGACAGCCACTCGTGCTCCTTGCTGAAGCGCAGCTGCTGGGGGTTGCTCATGGCTTGATTCTCCTGGATGCGCGAGGGTGCTTGTGCAACGGGTATTGACAGGTGAGACGGGAACGGGACCGGAAGGGGTCAGCGCTGCCGCTTGTAGAAGGGCAGGGCGACGACCTCGTAGGGCTCGTGGCTGCCGCGAATGTCCACAGATACGTCATTTGTACCGGGCGTGGAGTGCGCGGCGTCGACATACGCGATGGCGATCGGCTTGCCGAGCGTGGGCGAGGGTGCACCGGAGGTGACCTCGCCGATGACCTCGCCGCCGGAGACCACCGGATATCCGGCGCGCGGCACCCGGCGACCCGTCGCGATCAGGCCGACCAGCTTGCGCGGCGGGGCGCTCTCCGCGCGCTCGGCGGCGGCCGCGAGCGCCTCCCGGCCCACGAAGTCGCCCTCCTTGTCGAACTTCACGACCCGGCCCAGGCCCGCGTCGAAGGGCGTGGTGGCGGTCGTCAGCTCGTGCCCGTAGAGCGGCATGCCCGCCTCCAGACGCAGCGTGTCGCGGCAGGAGAGGCCGCACGGCACGAGGCCCGCCCCGGCGCCCGCGTCGGTCAGCGCCTGCCAGAGCTTCTCGGCGTCGGCCGGGGCGACGAAGAGCTCGAAGCCGTCCTCGCCGGTGTAGCCGGTGCGGGCGATCAGCGCCGGCACGCCCGCCACGGTGCCCGGCAGGCCCGCGTAGTACTTGAGGCCGTCGAGGTCGGCGTCCGTCAAAGACTTCAGGATGCCGGGAGACTCAGGACCCTGGACGGCGAGCAGCGCGTAGTTCTCACGGTCGTCGCGGACCTCGGCCTCGAAACCGGCGGCGCGCTCGGTCAGCGCGTCCAGCACCACCTGGGCGTTGGAGGCGTTGGCGACGACCATGTACTCCGCGTCGGCGAGGCGGTAGACGATCAGGTCGTCCAGGATGCCGCCGTCGGCGGCGCAGATCATGGTGTAGCGGGCGCGGCCGACGGCCAGCGCGGAGAGGTTGCCGACCAGCGCGTGGTCGAGCGCCTGGCCCGCCCCGGGGCCGGTGAGGGTGATCTCGCCCATGTGGGAGAGGTCGAAGAGACCGGCGCGCGTGCGCACGGCGACGTGCTCGTCGCGCTCGCTGCCGTAACGCAGGGGCATGTCCCAGCCGGCGAAATCGGTCATCGTGGCGCCCAGCGCGCGGTGCAGCGCGTCGAGGGCCGTTCGGCGAGGGGCAACGGTCATGGTGTGGGCTCCCAGGCATGGCAGTGAGGACGTCCTCCCCATCTGTCATCGGAACCTGAGAGGTTCACCGGGAGCGGTCGGCGACGAGCGCGTCCTCGGCTTGCACCTTGGGTGGGACCGCACGGGCGGCCCGCTTTTCAGATCTGCCTCGCCCACGCGGTACGGGGCCTGAGAGATTCAAGGGAGGAACTTGCTCCTTCGGCGCCCAGCTCGGTGGCTGGAACTCTCCCGCGTGGATTCGAGCGGCCGGTATGCAGTTGGGTACGCAGTTGGCGCGCACATCATTGCACGGACCGGCGCGTGAGGGACTGCCCACCGGCCTCTCAATTGGATTACCTTTTCTTTACATTTCACGGGTACGGGGCAGGCACGGCACGGGGGAGGGCGATCGGGGTGCGGACGCGAAGTACGGAGGCGGAGCGGGCGGGGTCCGCGCCGCCCGAACGGCAGGCGCTCGGGCCGCCGTCGGGCGTCGTCGACCTGCGCGGCGGCCCGGCGTGCGCGGAGCTGCGCTGCTCGGCCGGGGATCTGGTGATCGTCTCCGGGCTGCCCGGCAGCGGCAAGTCCACCCTGATGCGGCGGGTGGTGCCCGCCCTGGACGGCGCGGGCGAGGTCGTCTGGTGCGTCGATTCGCAGGACTCCCGCGAGCGGCTGGAGCGGCGCACGCCGCCCCGGCTGCCGTACGGCGTCTACCGCCCGGTCGCGCGGGCCCTCCACTACGC
This sequence comes from Streptomyces sp. NPDC001407, assembly GCF_042895325.1. Lineage (NCBI taxonomy): Bacteria > Bacillati > Actinomycetota > Actinomycetes > Kitasatosporales > Streptomycetaceae > Streptomyces > Streptomyces sp. NPDC001407. The sequence continues at coordinate 136,480 of NZ_JBIAWF010000001.1, read as the reverse complement.
CGCCCTGCGGCGGGCGTTGCGCTCCGGGGCGAGCGTCGTCGTGCACGACTGCGGGGAGCGGGGCTGGGTGCGGCGCTGGTCCGTGCGCGCCGCGCGGCGGCGCGGGGCCGGGGTGCACCTGGTGGTGCTGGACGTGGGCGCGAGGACGGCGCTGGCGGGCCAGCGGGCGCGGGGCCGGGGCGTCTCGGCCCACGCGTTCCGCGGCCACCGGCGGGCGATGGCCCGCCTGCTCGCCGGGGCGGCCGCCGGGGAGGTGCCGCGCGGCGTGGCATCGGTGGTGCTGCTCTCCCGGCGGACCGCCGACGGCCTCGACCGGATCTCGTTCGGCTGACCGGCACTGCCGTGTGACGGCGCCGTGTGACGGGCGGTGTTCCTGTGCAACCCGATGCCTGCCGCGAGCGTCGTTCCCGGTGAGAGATCGGTGGGGGAGCGGTAGGGGAGCGATGGGGGAACAGTCATCCCCCGATGCGCCCCCTGCTTCCGCCCCGGTCCATCCTGACCTGGGACATCGGTGCCGATTCCGGCAGCCGACGGGAGCGGACGGGGGCGCAGCCGTTAGGGTTCGGTTGCGGCTTTGTCGATACGGTGGTTGGACGGCGTTGGGCGAGTTGGACGAGATGAGCATCCCCGAGCAGTACGGTCGGCCCGCGGCCCCGGCCGGTGCCCCCCTTGGGGGCCTCCCCGAGGGCTGGCCCGCCAATGAACTCGAAGCGGTGCTCGCCGCCTCCCTGAGCGTGCCCGGCGCCGGTGCCCGCATCGTCGAGGTGCTCGGCCGCAGCCACCTGTGGGTGCCGCTGCCCAGCGGCGGCGGGCCCGACAGCCCCGGCCTCGACATCCCCACCCTGGAGCTGGACGGCGCCGCCTACGTACCGGTGTTCAGCTCCGAGGCGGAGTTCCTGCGCGTCGTCGGCGACCGGATGTCCTTCACCGTGGCGCCCGCCGTCGAGTTCGCCCGTGGCCTGCCCCCGCAGGTCGGCATCGCGGTCAACCCCGAGGGCGCCATCGGCGCGCCGCTGCCGCCGCCCGCCGTCGCCGAGCTGTGCCGGGCCGGCCGCACGGCCCTCGACGGCGACGCCACCGGCGGCCGGGTGCGGCTCTTCGAGCCGGACTGGCAGGAGGAGCCCACCGCCTTCCTGGCCGCCGCCGGGCTGGAGTTCGCGGCCGCCAAGGTCGTGCGGACCGCGCGCCGGACGCTGGCCAGCGTCGAGGGCGGCGACCCGGCGCTGTTCATCGGCGTCGAGCTCGACCTGCCCGACCCCGGCAGCCGCACCGCCGTCCTGGACGCCCTCGGCCGGGCGCTCGGCACGGCGCCCGTGGCCTGGCCCGTGCAGCTCGTCTTCCTCGACGTGGCGCGGGATCCGGTCGGTGACTGGATGTCGGCGCGGTTGCGCCCGTTCTACGACCGTGACCTGTGACTCCTCCCGTGCCCGCCGCCGCGGGCTCGTAAGCTGGTTGGATGACCGGACCGGGGGCGCTGCCGCGCCCCGGGGCAACGGAGTGGGCGGCCGGGAGACGGCCGAGGAAAGAGGCGGACCCAGGTGAGCGCGGGCGCGGAGAGCGGCGTGGAGCAGATGCTGCGCCAAGTGGCGCCCGGTCGGTACGACACGTACGAGGCGCTGCTCCAGGCACTGGCCGAGGGCAGTGTCTGGATGCTGCTCTGGCACGGCCAGGCGGGCTCGCCCGACGCGCAGTACGGCAACATGGAGGTCGACGGCCTCGGCTACGCCCCGTGCGTCACCTCCGCCCAGGAGCTCGCCGCCAGCGGCTGGAACCGCGCCCACGCCGTCGTCCCGGGCCGTGCCGTCGCGGGCTCGCTCTACCCCGACCGCTGGGGCCTGTGGCTCAACCCGCACGCCCCCGGCGGCGGCGTCGGCGTGCCCTGGCTGGACCTGCGGCGCATCGCGACGGGCCTGGACCGGCTGCCCGCCGGACCGCTGCGGCTCTGTGAGCCCTCCCTGGAGCTCCCGCAGTTCTACGCCCTGCTCGGGCAGAACGCCCACCGCACCCCCGCCGTGCGGGCGCTGCGCCGCGCCTGGGTGCAGCCCGCGCTGGGCACCCCCTATCTCGCCATCGGCCTCGATCTGTACGACAGCTCGCAGGCCGCCGTGGAGTCCGTGCGGTCGATGATGCGTCAGTCGGTCGGCGCGGTGCCCGAGGGGCTGCCGGTGTCCACGGTGGCGATGTCGGACGAGCACGACCCGGTCGCGATGTGGATGCGGGCCAACACCCGCCCCTTCTTCGACCGTGACGTGGTGCCGCCCGCGGGCGGGGGATACGGCTATCCTCCGGCCGGTTACGCGCAGGGCGCCGCCCCGCAGGCGTACTGACCCGCGGGCGTACCGAGCGGGTCCGTTCCGCGCCCGCCCCAATATGCTTGTAGGCGGCACGAGTTGCTGCCCGGCAGACAGTCGACCGCTCACTGACCCCCGGCGTTCGGATAACGGAAGCCGACTGGTCAGATCACGGTTGCGCATCCATTCCCGGCCAGGGCTGGCGGGTGATCGCAACCGCGTTGAAGACTCCCGCTCCAAGGGACGTCGCTCCTGCGTACGAGCCCTCTTTTGTGACCTTCCGCTCCACCGGTACCAATTGCACCAGTCTGCACGTGTACATGTGAGATCCAAGCCGCCTTCAGCGGCGGGCGTGGGCCGGTCACCCCCGGCCGAGAGGGGTCAAAGGCACTGTGACCGCACCTATCGAGACCACCGGGGCGGCTGCCGGGGCGCAGCCGGAGGCCGTCCTCGCCGGGGCCAAGAAGAGCCAGATCGAGGGGCGTTCGCTCACCCAGATCGCCTGGATCCGCTTCAAGCGCGACAAGGTCGCCGTCGCCGGCGGCGTCGTGGTGGTGCTGCTGATCCTGCTCGCCGTGCTGGCCAAGCCGATCGAGTCGGTCTTCGGGCTCGATCCCAATCAGTTCCACCAGGACCTCATCGACCCCGAACTCCTCGCCCCCAAGGGCGGGTTCGGCGGGATGAGCTGGGAGCATCCCCTGGGCGTCGACCCGCAGTACGGGCGCGACATCCTGGCCCGCGTCATCGAGGGCTCCTGGGTCTCCCTGATCGTCGCCACCGGAGCCACCCTGCTCTCCGTGGTGATCGGCACCGTGCTCGGGGTCGTCGCGGGCTTCTACGGCGGCTGGGTGGACAGCGTCATCAGCCGGATGATGGACACCTTCCTGGCCTTCCCGCTGCTGCTGTTCGCGATCTCCATCTCGGCGGCCCTCCAGGACGGGGCGTTCGGCCTCTCGGGCCTCCCGCTGCGCATCTGTGTGCTGATCTTCGTGATCGGCTTCTTCAACTGGCCCTACATGGGCCGCATCGTGCGGGCCCAGACGCTCAGCCTCCGGGAACGGGAGTTCGTCGAGGCGTCCCGCAGCCTCGGCGCACGCGGCCCCTTCATCCTCTTCCGGGAGCTGCTGCCCAACCTGGTGGCGCCGATCCTCGTCTACTCGACCCTGCTCATCCCGACGAACATCCTCTTCGAGGCCGCGCTCAGCTTCCTCGGCGTCGGTATCGCCCCGCCGCAGGCGTCCTGGGGCGGCATGCTCACCAGCGCGACGGACCTCTACCAGGCCGATCCGCAGTACATGTTCGTGCCAGGCCTCGCCATCTTCATCACGGTGCTGGCATTCAACCTGCTGGGCGACGGGCTGCGTGACGCCCTCGACCCGCGCAGCAAGTGATCCGCGGCGACCTTCCGTCCACCGCGCCACAACCATCGACAGAGGGGGTTTTCCTCAGGTGAAGACAAGAAAAGCGACGGCGGTGCTCGCGACCGCCGTGGTGCTGACGCTGGGGGCGTCCGCGTGCAGCAGTTCGAAGAGCGATGGCGGCGGCAAGGGTGGCGGGGACAAGAACGCGGTCGCCGACGCCGCCCTCTCCTCGATCGTCAACAAGAGCGACAAGAAGGGCGGCACGGCCACCTACGAGGTCTCGGACGTGCCCGACTCGCTCGACCCGGGCAACACCTACTACGGCTGGGTGCAGAACTTCTCCCGCCTCTACGGCCGCACGCTCACCAGCTTCAAGCCCGCCGCCGGCAAGGAGGGCCTGGAGGTCGTCCCCGACCTCGCCGAGTCCCTGGGCAAGCCGAGCCCGGACGCCAAGACCTGGACGTACAAGCTGCGCGCGGGCGTGAAGTACGAGGACGGCACGGCGGTCACCTCGAAGGACGTCAAATACGCCATCGAGCGCAGCAACTTCGCGCCGGCCGCGCTGTCCAACGGCCCGACGTACTTCAAGGCGCACCTGGAGGGCGGCGACAAGTACGAGGGCCCGTACAAGGACACCTCACCCGACGGGCTGAAGTCCATCGAGACGCCGGACGACCAGACGATCGTCTTCCATCTCAAGGACGCCTTCGCGGACTTCGACTACCTCGCGACCTTCTCGCAGACCGCCCCCGTGCCGCAGAAGGCGGACAAGGGCGCCGATTACGTCAAGCACATCGTCTCCTCCGGGCCGTACAAGTTCTCCTCGTACGAGGAGGGCAAGAGCGCGACGCTGGTGCGCAACCCGCAGTGGGACAAGAAGACGGACTCGATCCGCCCGGCCCTCCCGGACAAGATCTCGATCAAGTTCAAGATCCTCCAGCCGACCATCGACAACAGCCTGCTCAACGACAGCCTGACGGCCGACGCGGCCGGCACCGGCGTCGCCCCGCAGACCCAGCCGAAGGTCCTGAGCGGCAAGTACAAGAAGCAGACGGACAGTTCGTACGCCGGAGCCAGCTCGTACATCGGTCTGAACGTGCACGTGAAGCCGTTCGACAACATCCACTGCCGCAAGGCGGTCCAGTGGGGCATCGACAAGGCGTCGGTCCAGCAGGCCCAGGGCGGCGACCCCAAGGGTGACGTCGCCTCGACCCTGCTGCCGCCGACCGTCAACGGCTACTCGAAGTTCAACCTCTACGAGACGCCGAACAGCGCCGGTGACATCAGCAAGGCCAAGGACGAGCTCAAGCAGTGCGGTCAGCCGAACGGCTTCACGACCAACCTGACGGCCCGCTCCGACCGCCCGGCGGAGATGGCCATGGCCACCGCGGTCCAGGCGTCGATGAAGAAGATCGGCATCACGGCGAACATCAAGACCTTCCCGACCGGCAAATACTTCACCAACTTCGTGGGTGTGCCGGACTACGTCCACAGCCATGACCTGGGCATGATCATGACCGCCTGGGGTGCCGACTGGCCGACCGGCTTCGGCTTCCTCGACCAGATCACCAACGGCTCGGCCATCAAGCCCTCCGGCGGCAACAACGTCCAGGAGCTGGACGACCCGCAGATCAACAAGGCGCTCAACGACGCCATCGGCAACACCGACGCGGCCGCCCGCACCAAGGCGTGGGGCGACATCGACAAGATGATCGTCGACAACGCCTCCGCGGTGCCGCTCATCTACCGCAAGAACCTGCTCTTCCGGCCCGAGTCCGCGACCAACGTCACGGTCACCCAGGCCTACCTCGGCATGTACGACTACCTGCTGATGGGCTCCTCCAAGTAGCAGCGGGCCAGCCCGCCTCAGATTCAGGGAAAGGCAGGTGAAGGTGCCGGCGCCCGCCGGGCCGGATACCCTCCGGCCCGCGGCCGCCGGCGCCGCACAGCTGTGGCTGCGTACATCATCCGACGCCTGTTCGCCGCGGTCCTACTGCTGCTGGTGGTCAGCGCAGTCACCTTCGCGATCTTCTTCCTCGTCCCCCGCATCGCGGGCCAGACGGTCGATCAACTCGCCACCCAGTACGTCGGCAAGGACGCCAACCCCGACTCGATCGCCGCGGTCAAGAAGAACCTCGGCTTCGACCAGCCGATCTACGCCCAATATTGGCATTTCGTCAAGGCCATCGTGGTGGGGGCGGACTACAAGTTCGGCCCGGACGCCTCCCACTGCGCCGCGCCCTGCTTCGGCTACTCCTTCAAGAGCCACATCGAGGTCTGGCCGCAGCTGACCTCGCGCATCCCCGTCACCCTCTCGCTGGCGATCGGCGCCGCCGTGATCTGGCTGATCTCCGGTGTGGCCGTGGGCGTGCTCTCCGCGCTCAAGCGGGGCACCTTCTTCGACCGCTTCTTCATGGGCGTGGCCCTGGCCGGCGTCTCCCTGCCGATCTTCTTCACCGGCATGCTGGCCCTGAGCGTCCTCACCGTCCAGTGGCCGGTGTGGGGCAACGGCATCAACTACACCAATTTCACCGACAATCCCGCGCAGTGGGCCTGGAACCTCCTGGTCCCCTGGTGCAGCCTCGCCTTCCTCTACTCCGCGCTCTATGCCCGGCTCACCCGCGCCGGGATGCTGGAGACCATGAGCGAGGACTACATCCGCACGGCCCGCGCCAAGGGCCTCAAGGAGAGCAAGGTCGTCGCCAAGCACGGACTGCGCTCCGCCCTCACCCCGATCGTCACCATCTTCGGCATGGACTTCGGCCTGCTGCTCGGCGGCGCGGTCATCACCGAGACGGTGTTCTCGTTCAAGGGCATCGGCGAATACGCCGTCAAGGGCATCCAGGACAACGACCTGCCCATCGTGATGGGCGTGACCCTGGTCGCCGCCTTCTTCATCGTCCTGTGCAATCTGCTGGTGGACCTGGTCTACGCGGCCATCGACCCCAGGGTGAGGTACTCGTGAGCGAGCTCGACAAGGAACAGCGCGTGACCGGGGACGCGGCCGTGGGCGAGCCCGTCGCCACCCCGCCGGCCGATCGCCCGGATGCCTTCCTCTCCGTACGCGACCTGCGCATCCACTTCGACACCGACGACGGCCTGGTGAAGTCCGTCGACGGCGTGAGCTTCGACGTGCGGGCCGGGAAGACGCTCGGCATCGTCGGCGAATCGGGCTCCGGGAAGTCCGTCACCTCGCTCGGCATCATGGGCCTGCACCGCACGGCGCGGGCCCGGATCTCCGGCGAGGTGTGGCTGGACGGCGAGGAGCTGATCTCCGCCGACCCCGACCACGTGCGCACCCTGCGCGGCCGGAAGATGGCCATGATCTTCCAGGACCCGCTCTCGGCCATGCACCCGTACTTCACCGTCGGCGCCCAGATCGCCGAGGCCCACCGCGTGCACCACACGTCCGACCGCAAGACCGCCCGCAAGCGCGCCGTGGAGATGCTCGACCGCGTCGGCATCCCCGAACCGCACCGCCGCGTCGACGACTACCCGCACCAGTTCTCCGGCGGCATGCGCCAGCGCGCCATGATCGCGATGTCGCTGGTCAACAACCCCGAGCTGCTGATCGCCGACGAGCCGACGACCGCCCTCGATGTCACCGTCCAGGCCCAGATCCTCGACCTGATCCGCGACCTCCAGAAGGAGTTCGGCTCCTCGGTCATCATCATCACCCACGACCTCGGGGTCGTCGCCGAGCTGGCCGACACCATCCTGGTGATGTACGGCGGCCGCTGCGTCGAACGCGGCCCCGCCGAGAAGGTCTTCTACGAACCCCGCCACCCCTACACCTGGGGGCTGCTCGGCTCCATGCCGAGGATCGACCGCGACCAGACCGAGCGGCTGATCCCCGTCAAGGGCACCCCGCCCAGCCTGATCAACGTGCCGTCCGGCTGCGCCTTCAACCCCCGCTGCCCCTACGCCGACGTCCCCGAGGGCGGCATCACCCGTACCGAACGGCCCGAACTGCGGCTGGTCTCCGGCGAGGGCGACGGGCGGCACTTCTCCGCCTGCCACATGACCCAGGAGGAGCGGACCCGCATCTGGACCGAAGAGATTGCGCCCAAGCTGTGAAGGACGACACCGTGCCGGAGCCAGACGTGACCATCCCCGGGCAGCAGGCGGCACCCGAGGGCGCCGAGACCCTCCTGAAGGTGGAGGGCCTGGTCAAGCACTTCCCCATCACCAAGGGCCTGCTGCGCCGCCAGGTCGGCGCGGTGCAGGCGGTCGACGGGATCAGCTTCGAGGTGCGCGCGGGGGAGACCCTCGGCGTGGTCGGGGAGTCCGGCTGCGGGAAGTCGACCATGGGCCGGCTGATCACCCGGCTGCTGGAGCCCACCGGCGGCAGGGTCGAGTTCCAGGGCAAGGACATCACCCACCTCGGGGCCTCCGGGATGCGCCCGATGCGCCGCGACATACAGATGATCTTCCAGGACCCCTACTCCTCGCTGAACCCCCGGCACACCGTCGGCACGATCGTCGGCGCCCCCTTCAAGCTCCAGGACGTCACGCCCGAGGGCGGGGTGAAGCGGGAGGTCCAGCGGCTGCTGGAGCTGGTGGGCCTCAACCCCGAGCACTACAACCGCTACCCGCACGAGTTCTCCGGCGGCCAGCGGCAGCGCATCGGCATCGCCCGCGCGCTCGCCCTCAACCCCAAGCTCGTGGTCGCCGACGAACCCGTCTCCGCCCTCGACGTGTCCATCCAGGCGCAGGTGGTCAACCTGCTGGACGACCTCCAGGACGAACTGGGCCTGACCTACGTGATCATCGCCCACGACCTGTCGGTCATCCGGCACGTCTCCGACCGGATCGCGGTGATGTACCTCGGCAAGCTCGTGGAGCTCACCGACCGCAAGTCGCTCTACGAGAAGCCGATGCACCCGTACACCAAGGCGCTGCTCTCCGCGGTGCCGGTGCCGGACCCGAAACGGCGCGCGAAGCGGGAGCGCATCCTGCTCAAGGGCGATGTGCCGTCGCCCATCTCGCCGCCCTCCGGGTGCCGCTTCCACACACGGTGCTGGAAGGCGACGGAGGTGTGCTCCACCCAGGAGCCGCCGCTGCTCGAACTGGCCACCGGCCACCGGGTGGCCTGCCACCACCCGGAGAACGCGCCGAAGAGCGCCCCGGAGCCGGCCGCGGCGTCCTGAGCGGACCGGACGGGACCGGACGGGACCGGACGGGCCGGTTCGTCCGGCCTGTCCGGGGTTCGCGGGCCGTGAGCGGGGGTTGGGCGTTCGTTCGAGTAAGAATGTCGCGTGCTCACCGATCTGTTCAGCCCCTCCGTCCAGCACCTGCTGGACATCGCCGGGATATTCGTCTTCGCGATCTCCGGCGCGCTCCTCGCCGTGCGCAAGAACTTCGACGTCTTCGGCATGGCCGTGCTCGCCGAGGTCACCGCGCTGGGCGGCGGGCTGTTCCGGGACCTGATCATCGGGGCGGTGCCGCCCGCGGCCTTCACCGACCTCGGCTACTTCCTGACCCCGCTGTTCGCCACGCTGATCGTCTTCTTCCTGCACCCGGAGGTCGAGCGGATCACCAAGGCCGTCGGGGTCTTCGACGCCGCCGGGCTCGGGCTGTTCTGCGTGACGGGCACGATGAAGGCGTACGCGCACGGGCTCGGCCTCACCTCCTCCGCCACCCTCGGCCTGGCCACGGCGGTCGGCGGCGGCGTGCTGCGCGACATACTCGCGCACGAGGTGCCCTCGCTGCTCCGCTGGGACCGCGACCTCTACGCCGTGCCCGCGATGGTCGGCGCGACGATGGCCGCGCTGCTGATCCGCTTCGACGCGCTCGACGCCACGACCAGCGCCGCCCCCGTGCTGACGGCCTTCGTGCTGCGGCTGCTGGCCATGCACTTCCACTGGCGGGCACCGCGCGCCTGGCACCGCAGGAGCGCGGCGGCCGAGGAGATCTGACCTACCCATCAGTAACTTCGCGGTGTAGTTTCGGACCATGGCTCTGGGAACCATCGGCAACAGCGAATTCGACCGCGACACCGCCCTGTCGCCGCGCGAGCGGGACGGCCGGCGCGCCGACTACGACACGGACCTCTCCGCCGGGTGGACCATCTTCGGCGCGGTCAACGGCGGCTACCTCCTCGCCCTGCTCGGCCGCGCCCTCGGTGCCGCGCTGCCGCACCCGGACCCCTTCTCCGTCACCGCGCACTACCTCTCCGCCTCCCGGCCCGGCCCCGCCGTCGTCCGGACCGAGCTGATCCGCACCGGCCGCACGCTCTCCACCGGGCAGGCGTCCCTCGTCCAGAAGGCCGGGGACGGCACCGAGGTCGAGCGCATCCGCGTCCTCGCCACCTACGGCGACCTCGGCACCCTCACCGACGACATCCGCACCACGGCCAAGCCGCCCGCCATGCCGCCGTACGAGCACTGCCTCGGCAAGGAGGACGGCCCGGTCGCCGGCCTGGCCCCGGAGATCTCCGGGCGCCTCGACATCCGGCTCGACCCCGCCACGGCCGGCTGGGCGGCGGGCACGCCGAGCGGACGGGGCGAGATGCGGGCCTGGTTCGGGCTGGAGGACGGACGGCCCGCGGACGCGCTCTCGCTGCTGCTGGCGGTGGACGCGCTGCCGCCGACCGCCTTCGAGATGGGCCTGAACGGCTGGGTCCCGACGGTCGAACTCACCGCCCACATCCGCCGCCGCCCCGCCCTCGGCCCCCTCCGCGTCTCCATCACCACGCGCAACCTCGCGGGCGGCTTCCTGGAGGAGGACGCGGAGGTCTGGGACAGCGAGGACCGCTTGGTGGCGCAGTCGAGGCAACTGGCGCTGGTGCCGCGGGGGCAGTGACGGTTTGTCCGCCTGCGGCGGGCTGCGCTTTCTTCCCCTACCCCGCCCCTTCCCGAAACTGGGGCTCCGCCCCAGACCCCGGACCGCGCTGACGCGCGGTGTCCTCAAACTCCCCCAGCTACCTCCCCCAGACTCCGTCCGGGGGTGCCCCCAGAGGTGCCCCCAACGGGCTGGATTTGGCTGATGTGGGTGCGCAATTTCAGCCCGTTGGGGGCACCTCCCAGCGGTAGCTGGGGGAGTTTGAGGACGCTCCCCCAGACTTCGTCCGGGGGGACCCCCAGCAGGGCGCTCTCCGCCGCAGGCGGCAACGGACCGGTAGCCGGGGTCTGGGGCACGAGCCCCAGTTTCGGGAAGGGGCGGGGTAGGGGAACAAAGCCCGCCGCAGGCGCCACGCATCCGCACTCCCAGGGAACCGCAACCGCAGCGCCCTCGTAGAATCGTCCCCACCATGGCCTACCTCGACCACGCCGCCACCACCCCGATGCTCCCGGAGGCGGTGCAGGCGATGACCGCCCAGCTCGCCCGCACCGGCAACGCCTCCTCGCTGCACGCCGCCGGGCGGCGGGCGCGCCGTACCGTCGAGGAGTCGCGCGAGTCCCTCGCCGCGGCGCTCGGCGCGCGCCCCAGCGAAGTGGTGTTCACCGCGGGCGGTACCGAAGCGGACAACCTCGCCGTCAAGGGGCTCTACTGGTCGCGCCGTGCCGCCGACCCGGCCCGTACGCGCGTCCTCGCCAGCCCCGTCGAGCACCACGCCGTGCTCGACGCCGTCCACTGGCTCGGCGAGCACGAGGGCGCGACCGTGGAGTACCTCCCCGTCGACTCCCACGGCCGGGTGCACGCGGACGCGCTGCGCGAGGCGATCGCCCGCAACCCCGACGACGTGGCCCTCGCCACCGTGATGTGGGCCAACAACGAGATCGGCACGGTCATGCCGGTCCGCGAACTGGCCGCCGTGGCCGCCGAGTTCGGCATACCCCTGCACGCCGACGCGGTGCAGGCGTTCGGCCAGCTCGACGTGGACTTCGCCGCCTCCGGGCTCGCCGCGATGACGGTCAGCGGCCACAAGGTCGGCGGACCGTACGGCATCGGCGCCCTGCTGCTCGGGCGGCAGTACGCGCCCGTACCCCTGCTGCACGGCGGCGGCCAGGAGCGGCACGTGCGCTCCGGGACGCTCGACGTGCCCGCAGTCGCCGCCTTCGCGGTGGCCGGCTCGCTGGCCGCCGAGCGGCGCGCGGACTTCGCGCGTGAGGTCGGGGCCCTGCGGGACGACCTGGTCGCGGCGGTACGGGCCGCCGTGCCGGACGCGGTGCTCGGCGGCGACCCCGACCCCGCCGGGCGGCTGCCCGCGAACGCGCACTTCTCCTTCCCCGGCTGCGAGGGCGACTCCCTCCTGCTGCTCCTGGACGCGCAGGGCATCGAGTGCTCGACGGGCTCCGCGTGCACGGCGGGCGTGGCCCAGCCCAGCCACGTGGTGCTCGCCACGGGCACGGACACGGCCCTGGCCCGGGGCACGCTGCGCTTCTCGCTGGGCCACACGTCGACGGCGGCGGACGTCGCGGCGGTGGCAGCGGCGATCGGCCCGGTGGTGGAGCGCGCCAGGACGGCGGGCCTGAGCTGACTGTCGGGGCGCGGTGCGCCCGACAGGGGCGCCGGGAACTGCGCGACCGGCCACGGACGGCCCGTGGACGCGAGTGAAGCTCATGTCCCGCCCCGGTGGGCGCACCCGGACCGACGGACGGACCACTGGATCGCCCGCCGCAGGCGGCAAGGGATCCGCGCCCGGAGGACGGCGTCACCGAGATCACCGCCAACCCCGCGGCAAGCGCCCCGTACCCTGGAGGGGTTATGACTGACTTCCCGGGCGCCCCCGACCTCCAGGCCCCCCGCAAGGGGCTACGCGTACTCGCCGCCATGTCCGGCGGTGTCGACTCCGCCGTCGCCGCCGCCCGCGCCGCGGAAGCGGGCCACGAGGTGACCGGCGTGCACCTCGCGCTGTCCGCGAACCCGCAGTCGTTCCGTACGGGCGCGCGCGGCTGCTGCACCATCGAGGACTCGCGCGACGCCCGCCGCGCCGCCGACGTCATCGGCATCCCGTTCTACGTGTGGGACCTCGCGGAGCGCTTCCGTGAGGACGTGGTCGAGGACTTCATCGCGGAGTACCAGGCGGGCCGGACGCCCAACCCCTGCCTGCGCTGCAACGAGAAGATCAAGTTCGCGGCGCTGCTCGACAAGGCCCTCGCGCTCGGCTTCGACGCGGTGTGCACCGGCCACTACGCCACGGTCGTCCTGAAGGACGACGGCACCCGCGAGCTGCACCGGGCCAGCGACATGGCCAAGGACCAGAGCTATGTGCTCGGCGTGCTCGACGAGCGGCAGCTGGCGCACGCGATGTTCCCGCTCGGCGACACCCTGACGACCAAGGAGGAGATCCGGGCGGAGGCGGAGCGGCGCGGTCTGGCCGTGGCGAAGAAGCCCGACAGCCACGACATCTGCTTCATCGCGGACGGCGACACCCAGGGCTTCCTGGCCGCCCGCCTGGGCAAGGCCGACGGCGACATCGTCGACGAGTCGGGCACGAAGCTGGGCACCCACGAGGGCGCCTTCGGCTACACCATCGGCCAGCGCAAGGGCCTGCGCATCGGCCACCCGGCACCGGACGGCAAGCCGCGCTACGTCCTGGACATCTCCCCGGTGAACAACACGGTCACGGTCGGCCCGGTGGAGGCCCTCGACGTCTCGGCGCTGACCGCGATCAAGCCCCGCTGGTGCGGCACCGCCCCCACGGGCCCCGGCACCTACACGGCCCAGCTCCGCGCCCACGGCGGCGAGACCCCGGTCACGGCGGAACTGATCGACGACGAGCTCCACGTCACCTTCGAGGAGCCGGTCCGCGGCGTGGCCCCGGGCCAGGCGATCGTGCTCTACGACGAGACGCGCGTGGTGGGCTCGGCGACGATCGCTTCGACGGAGAGGTCGGCGGCGCGGGTGGGTCAGTAGGTGTAGAGCGCCGTGGTGTCGATCTCGATGTCGAGGGGGGCGCCGACGGGGACCGGGTCGCCGAACTTGCTCTCGACCCGCGACCGGTAGCGGCCTTCAGCGGGCAGGGAGTAGAGCAGGCACTGGCCCTCGATGGGGTTCACGATGAGGTAGTACGGGATACCGGCCTGGGCGTACTTCCCGACCTTGCGGTGGGTGTCGTTCTCCGGGTTGGACTCGGAGACGACCTCGCCGACGAGGATGATCTCGTCTGCGGGGAACTTCTTGAGCCTCGTGCCGCGATATGAGGGGTCTGCGACGGAGAAGTCCGGGCGGAGGAGTGTCTTCCCGTGCCAGCCGTCATAGACAGTGTCGACCTCTGTCATGATGAACCACTTGGAGACGAGCTGGGAACCGATGGTCATGACCATGTTCCCGTGTGGGGCGGTAACCACGGTTTCGAAGTAGACCTCTCCGTCGATCATCTCGGCGTGGTAGTCCGGGTTCGCCTTGTCGAATTCCTCGAACCGCCGCATTTCCTCAGACATCGTCACCGGGCGCTCCAGCTGTGCTGTCATGTTGTGCCCACCCCCTTCTGGTCCTGGCCTCTGCCAGCGTAGCGACGTGACGCCCACCCTGCCCCGGACGTCCGGCCGTCGGCCATGGGTTCGGCAGCGCATCACCCGAACGGGGAAGCTCGCCCTGGGCGAGACCGCCGCCCCGCGATAGGGCAGGGTGGGGGTATGGCAACACACCTGATCACCGGTTCCGGTTCCGGCATCGGCGCTGCGGTCGCGGACCGGCTGCTCGCCCGGGGCGACGAGCTCTACCTCTTCGCGCGGGACGCCGGGCGGGCCAAGGAGCTGGCCGCCCGCTTCCCCGGCGCGAAGACGCTCGTCGCCGACCTCTCCAACCCCGACCGGATCTCCTGGGCGCTCAGCCAGCAGACGCTGCCCGACCGCGTCGACTCGCTGCTGCACATCGCGGGCGTCTGCGACCTCGGCACCATCGGCGACCTGACCACCCGCACCTGGAACAGCACGCTCGCGGCCAACCTGATCTCCCCGGCCGAACTCACCCGCCTCTTCCTGCCGCAGCTGCGCGTCGCCCAGGGGAGCGTCGTCTTCGTCAACTCCGGCGCCGGGCTCAACGCCCATGCCACGTGGGGCGTCTACGCCGCCAGCAAGCACGGCCTGAAGGCCCTCGCCGACGCGCTGCGCGCCGAGGAGCACGGCAACGGCGTACGCGTCACCAGCGTCTACCCCGGCCGCACGGCGACCGCGATGCAGGCGAAGGTGCACCAGCAGGAGGGCAAGGAGTACGACCCCGCGAAGTGGATCGACCCGGACTCCGTCGCGCAGACCGTCCTGCTGGCCGTCGACCTGCCGCGGGACGCGGAGATCAACGACCTGACGGTCCGCCCCGGCCGCTGACGCCACGGCGGGCGCGCGAGGCCGGCGGCACCACGGGGGTCTCGTAGTCTTCCTGCGTGAGCGAGAAGAACGAGTTGAGCTGGGGCCCCGGCGTCGCCACCGGGGTCGGATCGATGCCCGGTGGCGACGCCCGGGAGGCCGCCAAGACCGTCACGGGGTCGCTGGAGACCCTGCCGTACCTCCCGGAGCTGCCCGACCGCGGCCCCGGCGCGGACATGATCGGGCGCACCGCCGGAATGCTGGTCGAGCTCTACGCCCATGTGGAGCCCAGCGGATGGCGGATGAGCGACCGGCCCGGCCGCGACACCAAGCGCGCCCGGTCCTGGCTGGGCGAGGACCTCGACGCCCTGGAGGAGTTCACCCAGGGCTACGAGGGCGCGCTCAAGGTCTCGGCCGTCGGCCCGTGGACCCTCGCCGCCGCGCTGGAACTGCGCGGCGGCGAGGCGGCCCTCGGGGACCCCGGAGCCTGCCGAGACCTGACGGCCTCGCTCGCGGAGGGCGTACGGACCCACCTCGCCGAGGTGCGCCGCCGGGTGCCCGGCGCCCAAGTCGTGCTCCAGCTGGACGAGCCCTCGCTGACGCCGGTGCTGACCGGACACGTCCGCACCGCCAGCGGCTATCGCACCTACCGCGCGGTGGACCGGGCCGTGGTCGAGGGCGCGCTGCGCGAGCTGGTGACGGTCGCCCGCGAAGCCACCGGCACGGCGCCCGTCGTGCACTCCTGCTCTCCCGGTGTGCCGTTCGCCCTGCTGCGCCGGGCCGGCGTGGGCGGCGTCTCGTTCGACTTCTCGCTGTTCACCGAGCGTGAGGAGGAAGCGGTCGGTGAGGCCGTCGAGGCGGGCACCAAGCTGCTCGTGGGCGTGGTGCCGGGTGTGGACGGCCCATTGTCAGACCCTGCCGGTAGCGTCATGGGTGTCAGGACGCTGTGGCGCAGGCTGGGGCTGTCGCCGGGGACCCTCGCGGAGTCCGTGGTGGTCACCCCGACGTGCGGACTCGCGGGCGCTTCGCCCGCATATGCCCGTACGGCGCTCGCCCACTGCGTCCGGGCGGCGAGATCACTCGCGGACAACCCTGAGTGACGGCGCTCATGGGCTCGCCCATGGATCAACGGGAGGACGAGACGGTGGCTGGCGGACAGCACGGCGAAGAACAGCTCGCGGCGGAGGCTGCGCTTGTCGTGGCACCCGCGGAGGTACGGGAGCAGCACGCGCGGCTCGCCGAGCAGATCGAGGAGCATCGCTTCCGTTACTACGTGAAGGACGCCCCGGTCGTCAGCGACGCCGAGTTCGACCAGCTGCTGCGCTCCCTGGAGGCACTGGAGGAGCGGTATCCGGCGCTGCGCACCCCCGACTCGCCCACCCAGAAGGTCGCCGGGGCGTACGAGACGGAGTTCACGGCCGTCGAGCACCGCGAGCGCATGCTCTCCCTCGACAACGCCTTCGACGACGAGGAACTGGCCGCCTGGGCCGACCGCCTGGCCAAGGAGGTCGGCGAGGGCGCGGACTATCACTTCCTGTGCGAGCTCAAGGTCGACGGTCTCGCCGTCAATCTGACGTACGAGCACGGCCGCCTCACCCGCGCCGCCACCCGCGGCGACGGCCGCACCGGTGAGGACATCACGCCCAACGTCCGGACGATCGAGGAGATCCCGGACCGGCTCGAGGGCGAGCGGATCCCGGCGCTGGTCGAGATCCGCGGCGAGGTCTACTTCCCGATGGAGAAGTTCGAGGAGCTCAACGCCCGCCTGGTGGAGGCGGGCAAGCCGCCCTTCGCCAACCCGCGCAACGCGGCCGCCGGTTCGCTGCGCCAGAAGGACCCCAGGGTCACCCGCACCCGCCCGCTGCACATGGTGGTGCACGGCGTCGGCGCCCGCGAGGGCTTCGACATCGACCGCCAGTCGCAGGCGTACGAGCTGCTGCGCGAGTGGGGCCTGCCGACCGCCGCGCACGCCAAGGTCGTCGGCTCGCTCGCCGAGGTGCGGAAGTACATCGCGCGCTACGGCGACCCCGAGGTCCGGCACTCGATGGAGCACGAGATCGACGGCGTCGTCGTCAAGCTCGACGAGATCCCCCTCCAGGGGCGGCTCGGCTCCACCTCGCGCGCGCCGCGCTGGGCCATCGCCTGGAAGTACGCGCCCGAGGAGGTCAACACCAAGCTGGTGGACATCCGGGTGGGTGTCGGCCGCACCGGCAGGGTGACGCCGTACGCGGTGGTGGAGCCCGTCACCGTCGCCGGCTCCGAGGTCGAGTTCGCGACCCTGCACAACCAGGAGGTCGTCAAGTCCAAGGGCGTCCTCATCGGCGACACCGTGGTGCTGCGCAAGGCCGGCGACGTGATCCCCGAGATCCTGGGCCCGGTGGCCGATCTGCGGGACGGCAGCGAGCGGGAGTTCGTGATGCCGGCCGAGTGCCCGGAGTGCGGCAGCGCCCTCCAGCCGATGAAGGAGGGCGACATCGACCTCCGCTGCCCCAACGCCCGCGCCTGCCCCGCCCAGATCCGCGAGCGGCTCTACTACCTGGCCGGCCGCAAGTGCCTCGACATCGAGAACTTCGGCTATGTGGCGGCCACCGCCCTCACCCAGCCGCTGGAGCCGGCCACCCCGCCGCTGCGGGACGAGGGAGACCTCTTCGACCTCACGATCGAGGAGCTGCTGCCCATCAAGTCCTACGTCCTCGACATGGATTCCGGCCTGCCCAAGGTCGACCCCGAGACGGGTGAGAAGAAGGTCGTCACCTTCTTCGCGAATCAAAAGGGTGAGCCGAAGAAGAACGCCCTGGCGATGCTGGAGAATATCCAGGCCGCGAAGGAGCGCCCGCTGGCCCGCTTCCTCACCGGGCTCTCCATCCGCCACATGGGCCCGGTCGCGGCCGAGGCGCTGGCCCGGGAGTTCCGCTCCCTGGACCGGATCGCCGAGGCGAGCGAGGACGAGCTGAAGGCCGTCGAGGGCGTCGGCCCGGGCACCGCGGCCTCCGTGAAGCAGTGGTTCGCCGAGGACTGGCACCGCGAGATCGTCGAGAAGTGGCGCGCCGCCGGCGTCCGCTTCGAGGACGAGGGACACGGCGAGGAGGAGGGCCCCCGGCCGCTGGAGGGCCTCACCGTGGTCGTCACCGGCACCCTCTCCGCGTATACGAGGGATGCCGCGAAGGAAGCCCTCCAGAGCCGCGGCGCCAAGGTGACCGGGTCGGTGTCCAAGAAGACGGACTTCGTGGTGGTGGGGGACAACCCCGGGTCGAAGTTCGACAAGGCCATGCAGCTGAAGGTGCCGGTGCTGGAGGAGGACGGTTTCGCCGTCCTCCTGGAGCAGGGCCCGGACGCCGCCCGCGAGGCGGCGGTGCCGGCACCGGAGTGAGCACCGGGACCCGAGGTGCCGCTGGTGCCGGTCCTCCGCACATGCGAGCCCGTCGCGCCTGCGGAGGAGCGCCGGGAAGCACCCCGGGTCCCGCCCCCTGCGGCACCTGCGTCCGCCCCGCCACACATGGGGCCCGGATCACTACCAAAACCCAGGTCGCCACCCCACCGGAGTAATGCCCGCATAGGCAGTGGGCATTACCCCTACAGCGCATACCAGATGGCTACAAGAGGTCGGATCCCAATCGGGCAACCGCTGCCGATCGCTGCCCGCCGTAGCCTTCTGCGGCCTACTGTTGAGATGTGCGCCTGCCGTGGCGCGGGCACCGCCGGCTGTGAGAGGGACGGGCATGAAACCCACCGACAGCGCCGAACCGGCATCTCGGCTGCGCCGGGTCCCTCCGCCCGCGCTGCCGACGGTCTGTGTCACTCTGGCCGGCCTCGCGCTGGTCGCCGGGATCTGTCGGGTACTCAGCGAGGGCCACGCGCTGTTCCCCGGTCATACGGTGGGCGTGGCCCTCGCCGTCCTCACCGCCCTGATCGTCGCCCACCTCGTCGCCCTCGGCCGCGACCGCTGGTGGGGCGGCACCGGCTCCGGGGCCGCCCTCACCCTGGCCGTCCTGCTGCTCTACGGCTGGCTGCCCGCCGTCCTGATCAGCATCTCCGTCGTGGTGCTCGTCGCCACCGCCCGCCGCCACCGCTGGCGCCAGGCGTTACTCCACGGCGCGGTGGACATCCTCGGCATCGGGGCCGCGGGCCTCTCCCTGGCCCTGTGCGACATCGTCTCCAGCGTCGAGAACCCCTGGCTGCCCGACACCTGGCCGCTCACCGCGATGCCCAAGATCGCCCTGGCCGCGTTCCTCTACCTCGTGGTCACCCGCGCCCTGCTGTGGTGTTCGATGGCCCCCAGCACCGGCCTGAACAGCATCGCCCGTACCGCGCTCGTCCGCCAGGCCCTCGTCGGCGGCGCGCTGCTGGGCATCGCCCCGCTCATAGCCGTCGTCGCCGACCACGCGCCCATGCTGCTCCCGCTGTTCGCCGTGCCGCTCATCGCCCTGGACTCCACGCTCTGGATCGCCCGCGCCCGCGCCGAGGAGCAGCTCCGCGACCCGCTCACCGGGCTGCCCAACCGCCAGTGGCTGCTGGAGCGCACCTGGAACGCCCTCGACGAGGCCGAGCGCGCGGGCACCCGCGCCGCCCTCGTCCTCATAGACCTCGACCGCTTCCGCTCCGTCAACGACACCCTCGGCCACCTCGCCGGGGACCGGCTGCTGTTGCAGATAGCGGAACGACTGCGCCTGGCCCTGCCGCGCGACGCGGAGGCGGCCCGGCTCGGGGGCGACGAGTTCGCGGTCCTGCTCCCCACCGCCGACTCGCTCACCAGCGCCCAGCGCGTGGCCCGTTCCCTGGTCGCCGCCCTCGGCTCCCCGCTCGACCTGGAGGGGCTCACCCTCGTCCTGGAGGCCAGCGCGGGCGTGGCCGTCTATCCCGACCACGCGCTCGACGCCGGCGACCTGCTGCGCCGGGCCGACGTGGCGATGTACCAGGCCAAGCGCGACCGCAGCGGCGTCGAGCTCTACGAGGCCCGGCGCGACGGCAACACCCTCGACCGGCTCGGCCTGTTGGGCGACCTCCGTCGGGCGCTGGACGCCGGCGAGGTGGAGCTGCACTACCAGCCGAAGGTCGGCTTCGACGGCCACGTCGAGGGGCTGGAGGCGCTCGTCCGCTGGGTCCACCCCGAGCGCGGCAGAGTCTCCCCGGACGAGTTCATCGCCATCGCCGAGTCCTCGGGCCTGATGCCCCGGCTCACGGAGTACGTCCTGGAGACGGCGCTCGGCCAGGTCGCGAAGTGGCGGGCGATGGGGCTGAACGTCCCCGTCGCGGTGAACGTCTCGCCCCGCGACGTCCACACGCCCGGCTTCGCCGGATCCGTCGCGGCGCGGCTGGCCCGGCACGGCGTGCCGCCGGGCGCGCTGCAGCTGGAGATAACGGAACACGTCCTCCTGGAGGACCCGCAGCGTGCCGCCGACACCCTCGCCGGGCTCACCGGCCACGGCGTGAAGATGTCCCTCGACGACTTCGGCACGGGCTACTCCTCCCTGGTCCACCTGCGGCGGCTCCCGGTGAGCGAGCTCAAGATCGACCGCTCCTTCGTGGCCCGGCTCGCCATCGACACCGAGGACGCGGAGATCGTGCGCTGCACGCTCGACCTCGCGCACTCCCTGGGCCTGCTGGTCGTCGCCGAGGGCGTCGAGGACGACGAGACGTGGGAGCGGTTGCGCGACCTGGGCTGCGACGCGGTGCAGGGGTGGCTGGTCGCCGCGGCGATGCCGCCGGACGAGACGACGGCGTGGCTGCGGCTGCGCAGCGAGAGCGGCTGGCACCGCGAGGTCGACCGCCTGCGGGTGGCGCCGGTGGCACCGCCGGAGGAGGCGGACCAGCCGGTCACCTGACCGGTGGGGCAGACGGGGTTCCGGGCACCCCCGGGAATATGCGTCGGTCCCGTCCCGGCGGAAGCCATAGGATTGGGCCATCAACCTGCCCAGAAACCGTCACGAACCCTGAGGATCGCCGCATGCCTGGCATCACGCGCGAGGAGGTCGCCCACCTCGCCCGGCTGGCACGTCTGGAGCTCAAGGACGAAGAGCTCGACCACTTCGCCGGACAGCTCGACGACATCATCGGCGCGGTCGCCCGCGTCTCCGAGGTCGCCGACCAGGACGTACCGCCGACGTCCCACCCGCTGCCGCTGACCAACGTCATGCGCCCGGACGAGATCCGTCCGTCGCTGACACCGCAGGAGGCGCTGTCCGGCGCCCCGGCCCAGGAGCAGCAGCGTTTCAAGGTGCCGCAGATCCTGGGGGAGGACTGACCATGACTGCTGAACTGATCAAGCTGACCGCGGCGGAGATCGCCGCGAAGATCGCCTCGGGCGAGGTCACCGCCGTCCAGGTGACCGAGGCGCACCTGGCCCGCATCGAGGCCGTCGACGAGAAGGTCAACGCCTTCCTGCACGTGGACCGCGAGGGCGCCCTCGCGCAGGCCCGCGCCGTGGACGAGAAGCGCGCCCGCGGCGAGAAGCTCGGCCCGCTGGCCGGCGTGCCGCTCGCGCTGAAGGACATCTTCACCACCAAGGGGATCCCGACCACCGTCGGTTCGAAGATCCTCGAAGGCTGGATCCCGCCGTACGACGCGACGCTCACGCAGCGTCTGAAGGCCGCCGACGTCGTCATCCTCGGCAAGACCAACATGGACGAGTTCGCCATGGGGTCCTCCACGGAGAACAGCGCCTACGGCCCCACCGGCAACCCCTGGGACCTGACCAAGATCCCCGGTGGTTCGGGCGGCGGCTCCAGCGCCGCGCTCGCCGCGTACGAGGCACCCCTCGCCATCGGCACGGACACCGGCGGCTCCATCCGCCAGCCCGCCGCCGTCACCGGCACCGTCGGCGTCAAGCCGACCTACGGCGCGGTCTCCCGCTACGGCATGGTCGCCTTCTCCAGCTCCCTCGACCAGGGCGGGCCCTGCGCCCGTACGGTCCTGGACGCGGCCCTGCTGCACGAGGCCATCGCCGGGCACGACCCGCTGGACTCCACCTCCATCGACGCCCCGGTCCCGCCGGTCGTCGAGGCGGCCCGCAACGGCGACGTCAAGGGCATGCGCATCGGCGTCGTCAAGCAGTTCCGCGGCGAGGGCTACCAGGCCGGTGTCCTCCAGCGCTTCGACGAGTCCGTGGAGCTGCTCAAGGAGCTCGGTGCCGAGGTCGTCGAGGTGGACTGCCCCTCCTTCGACCTGGCCCTGGCCGCGTACTACCTGATCGCGCCGTCGGAGTGCTCCTCCAACCTGGCCCGCTTCGACGCCATGCGCTACGGCCTGCGGGTCGGCGACGACGGCACGAAGTCCGCCGAGGACGTCACCGCGCTCACCCGCGAGGCCGGCTTCGGCGACGAGGTCAAGCGCCGCGTGATCCTGGGTACGTACGCCCTGAGCTCCGGCTACTACGACGCGTACTACGGCTCGGCGCAGAAGGTCCGCACGCTCATCACGCGCGACTTCGAGAAGGCGTTCGGCGAGGGCGGTGTCGACGTGCTGATCTCGCCGACCACCCCGACCACCGCGTTCCCGATCGGCGAGCGCGCGGACGACCCGATGGCGATGTACCTCGCCGACCTGTGCACCATCCCGACCAACCTGGCGGGCAACGCCGCGATGTCGCTGCCCTGCGGTCTGGCGCCCGAGGACGGGATGCCGGTGGGCCTGCAGATCATCGCGCCCGCCATGGCCGACGACCGGCTCTACCGGGTGGGTGCCGCGGTCGAGGCCGCGTTCACCGCCCGCTGGGGACACCCGCTGCTCGAGGAGGCACCGTCGCTGTGACCGTCGAAAAGGCCGGGACCACCGGCAAGCTCGCGAAGGCCAAGGGCTTCAAGAAGTCCCGGCCCGGCACGTATCTGTCCATCGGCACCACGCTGTTCGGCGCGGTGAGCGTCGTGAAGCAGGCCAAGAAGGCCCGGAGCGAGCAGGACACGCTCCAGCTCGTGGACGCCATCGTCTCCGCCGCCGCCATCGCCACCGGCGTCGCCCTGCTCGTGCGCGAACTGCGCCGGATGAGCAGCGACGACGTTCTCGCGGACTGAGAGGTTAGTTTTCCGTGACCACCATCGACCTGGTGTCGTACGAGGACGCGCTGGCGTCCTACGACCCCGTCATGGGCCTCGAAGTCCATGTCGAGCTCGGCACCCGGACCAAGATGTTCTGCGGGTGCTCCACCGAGCTGGGCGCCGAGCCCAACTCGCAGACCTGCCCCACCTGCCTCGGCCTGCCCGGCTCGCTGCCGGTCGTCAACGCCGTCGGCGTCGAGTCCGCCGTGAAGATCGGTCTGGCGCTGCACTGCGAGATCGCCGAGTGGTGCCGCTTCGCCCGGAAGAACTACTTCTATCCGGACATGCCGAAGAACTTCCAGACCTCGCAGTACGACGAGCCGATCGCCTTCAACGGCTATCTGGACGTCCAGCTGGAGGACGGCGAGGTCTTCCGCGTGGAGATCGAGCGCGCCCACATGGAGGAGGACACCGGCAAGTCCACCCACGTGGGCGGTGCCACCGGCCGCATCCACGGTGCCTCGCACTCCCTGCTCGACTACAACCGCGCGGGCATCCCGCTCATCGAGATCGTCACCAAGCCGATCGAGGGTGCGGGCGAGCGGGCCCCCGAGGTCGCCAAGGCGTACGTCGCCGAGCTGCGCGAGCTCATCAAGGCGCTCGGCGTCTCCGAGGCCCGGATGGAAATGGGCCAGATGCGCTGCGACGTCAACCTGTCGCTGCGTCCCAACGGCACCGAGAAGTTCGGCACCCGCTCGGAGACGAAGAACGTCAACTCCCTGCGTTCCGTCGAGCGGGCCGCCCGCTTCGAGATCATGCGGCACGCGGCGGTGCTGTCCTCCGGCGGCACGATCGTGCAGGAGACCCGGCACTTCCACGAGGAGGACGGGTCCACCACGGCGGGCCGCATCAAGGACAACGCCGAGGACTACCGCTACTTCCCCGAGCCGGACCTGGTGCCGGTCGCTCCCGCCCGGGAGTGGGTGGAGGAGCTCCGTGCCCAGCTGCCCGAGCTGCCGCGCGTGCGCCGCAACCGGCTGCGCGAGGAGTGGGGCGTCTCCGAGCACGACATGCAGTCGATCCTCAACGCCGGTGCCGTCGACCTGATCGTCGCCACCATCGAGGCCGGCGCCGACGCGGCCAGCGCCCGCAAGTGGTGGATGGGCGAGCTGGCCCGCCGGGCCAACGAGGCCGGTACGGAGCTCGCGGCGCTGGAGATCACCCCGGCGCAGGTCGCGCGGGTCTGCGCGCTGGTCGCCGAGGGCTCCCTCAACGACAAGCTGGCCCGCCAGGTCATCGAGGGCGTGCTCGCGGGCGAGGGCGACCCGGACGCCGTCGTCGCGGCCCGCGGTCTCGCGGTCGTCTCCGACGACAGCGCGCTGGGCACCGCCGTGGACGAGGCCATCGCGGCCAACGCCGCCATCGCGGACAAGATCCGCGCGGGCAAGGTCGCGGCGGCGGGCGCGCTCGTCGGCGCGGTCATGAAGGCCACCCGCGGCCAGGCGGACGCGGCGCGCGTCCGTGAATTGATCCTGGAAAGGCTGGGCGTCGAGGGCTGACCCTCACGCACCACAGCTGTCACAGCCGTCAATGGCCGTCCCTCGCGTGAGGGGCGGCCATTGTCGTATAGCCGAATAACCGAATTCGGCCGCACATGACGCCAGTTGGCTGGATTTGGTCGGTACATCCGCCAGGTGTGGAAACGGTCCGGCATGATCGCGGGTTGCGGGCCCAGGGTGTGTCCGTCACCAGATGGCTGGGGGTTAGTGATGCGACGGTTGAGCAGGGCGCTGACGGCGCTCGTGCTGACGGGGGCCGGGCTGACGGCGATGACGGTTCCGGTCACCGCGGCCGACGGCGGCACGGCGGACACCGCGCCCGCCGTGCACTGCGAGACCGGCTGGGGAAGCCTCGCCAAGGTCGCCACGGACAGTGCCTACAAGTCGCTGCGGGACATCAGAACCGGACAGCACGACTGCTTCGACCGCATGGTCTTCGACGTCAAGGGCAGCGGCGAGCGCCCGATCGGCTATCGCGTGGCCTATGTCGACCGGCTGTATCAGGACGGTTCCGGCGAGCCGCTCCCGGTGGACGGCGGCGCGATCCTGGAGATCCGGGTGGCCGCGCCCAGCTACGAGCCGACCACGGGCCTGCGGAGCTACCGCGGCCGCTTCGGGGAGCCGCTGCGGAACGTGGACCTCACGGGCTACCGCACCTTCCGGGACACCCGCTTCGCGGGCAGCTTCGAGGGGGACACCCAGGTCGGCCTGGGTGTGCGGGCCCGGCTGCCGTTCCGCGTCTTCCAGTACGGGCACCTCGTGATCGTCGACGTGGCCCACACCTGGGAGCAGCCGCTGCCGCCGACGGCGGAGCCGCGCGGGCGGAGGTGAACCCGGCCGCGCCGGGGTGTGGGCTGGGTCACAAAGCGGACAAAGGATCTTTTTCGCCTGTCACAGTGGTGCCGCAGAGGCCCCCCACGCCGTCAGCGTGCCCGCGGCCTTTCGCCCTCCAGCTCCAGCGGTCGGAACCACGGGTCATTTCCCGGCGAGATCGACGCGATACCCGGGAAGCAGGGAATGACCTCACTTGCCCGGTGGTGCCTGCGCCGCCGCTTCGCCGTCGTCGTGCTGTGGCTCGTCGCCCTGCTGGGCACGGCCGCGGCCGCCACCCTCGCCGGCTCCGCGTACTCCGACGACTACGGCGTCCCCGGCACCGAGTCCGCCCGCGCCACCGCCCTGATGGAGAAGGCGTTCCCCCGCGAGGGCGGCGACGACACCATCGTCTGGCACACCGACTCCGGCACCGTCCGCGCACCCGACGTCGAGCAGCGCATGAGCTCCGTCCTGAGCGAGGTCGCCGGGCTGCCCGGCGTCGCCGGGGTCAGCGGCCCGTACGGCAGCGACGGCGCGGCCCGGATCAGCCCGGACGGCCACACCGCCTACGCCTCCCTGAACTTCGTGAACACCGGCGGCGATCCGGACAAGGCACAGGTCCAGCGGGTCGTCGACACCGCACGGGCCGCCGCCACCGACCACCTCCAAGTCGCCCTCGGCGGCAGCTCCATCGGCACCACCGAGAGCGCCGGGGGCCACCTCAGCGAGATCATCGGGGTGCTGGTCGCGGCGGTCGTGCTCTTCGTCGTCTTCGGCTCGCTCGCCGCCAGCCTGCTGCCCATCGCCACCGCCCTCGTCGGCGTCGGCACCGCCGCCATGGGCACCGTGCTGCTCGGCCACGTCATGACGGTCGCCGGCTTCGCCCCGATGCTGGGCACCCTCATCGGGCTCGGCGTGGGCATCGACTACGCCCTCTTCATCGTCACCCGGCACCGCAAGGGCCTGCGCGCGGGCCTGTCCGTGCAGGAGGCGGCGGAGAAGGCTGTGGCCACCACCGGGCGCGCCGTCGTCTTCGCGGGCGGCACCGTCTGCGTGGCCCTGCTCGGCATGCTGATTCTGCGACTCAGCTTCCTCAACGGCGTGGCCCTCGCCGCCTCGCTCACCGTCGTCCTCACCGTCGCGGCCTCCGTCACCCTGCTGCCCGCGCTGCTCGGGCTGATCGGCCACCGCGCGCTCAGCCGCCGCGAACGCCGCGCCCTCGCCGAGCGCGGCCCCCGCCCCGAGGTCCCCACCGGGCTCGCCGCCCGCTGGTCGGCCTTCGTCGAGCGCCACCCCAAGCTGCTGGGCGGCCTCGCGGCGGCCGTGATGCTGATCCTCGCGCTGCCGGTGTTCTCCCTCCACCTGGGCACCTCCGACCAGGGCAACAACCCGGCCACGTCGACCACCCGCCAGGCGTACGACATGCTCGGCAAGGGCTTCGGACCGGGCGCGGGCGGACCGCTGACCCTCGTCGCGCCCCTCGACAGCGCCGCCGACCGGCTCGCCTTCAACCGCCTGCCCGACACCCTCCGCCACACCGAGGGTGTCGCCTCCGTCAGCCCCTCGGCGCTGAACCACAGCGGTGACACCGGCGTGATCACCGTCGTGCCCACCACCTCACCGCAGTCCCGCGCCACCAGCGACCTCGTCGACCGGCTGCGCACCACGGTGCTGCCGCGGGCCACGGCGGGCACCGGCGCGGAGGTCCAGGTCGGTGGCATCACCGCGAGCTACGACGACTTCGCGGGCGTCATCCTCGGCAAGCTGCCGCTGTTCATCGGCACCGTCGTCGGCCTCGGCTGCCTGCTGCTCCTGCTGGCCTTCCGGAGCATCGGCATACCGCTGAAGGCCGCGCTGATGAACATCGCCGCGGTCGCCTCCTCCTTCGGCCTGATCGTCGCGGTCTTCCAGTGGGGCTGGGGCAGCGAGACGCTCGGCCTGGGCGCCGCGGGCCCCATCGAGCCCTTCCTTCCGGTCGTCATGGTCTCGGTGCTCTTCGGCCTGTCCATGGACTACCAGGTCTTCCTGGTCAGCCGGATGTACGAGGAGTGGCGGGCCACCCGCGACAACTGCCGGGCGGTGCGCGTCGGCCTCGCCGAGACCAGCCGTGTCATCAACTCCGCCGCGGTGATCATGATTTCGGTCTTCCTCGCCTTCGTGCTGAGCGGCGACCGCGTGATCGCGATGTTCGGCATCGGCCTGGCCGCGGCGGTGGCCCTGGACGCGTTCGTCCTCCGGACGCTGCTGGTGCCGGCGCTGATGCACATGCTGGGCGGTGCGAACTGGTGGCTGCCGGGGTGGCTGGAACGGCTGCTGCCGCGCTTCAGCATCGAGCCGCCGGAGCCGCCGGACGCGCCGGTTCCGGTGCCGGTCCCGGTGCCGGTGGGTGCCCCAGTTCTTGTTCCCCAGCCCCGCCCCTTCCCGGCTGCGTCTGATGTGCGGCTCCGCCGCGTGGGGGCTTCGCCCCAGACCCCTGACCGCGCTTCGCGCGGTGTCCTCAAACGCCGGACGGGCTGATTTTCACGGGCCGTGGGCTCGTAGCCTGCGGGCCGCAGGAATGCGGACTACGGTCCGCGCATCTCAGCCCGGCCGGAGCTTGAGGCCGCCCGCCGCTGGGGGCACCTCTGGGGGCACCCCCGGACGGAGTCTGGGGGAGGTAGCTGGGGGAGTTTGAGGACGCGGCCGCAGGCGGCGAAGGACCGGCAGCCGGGCGTCCGGGGCACGCGCACCCGCTCTGACGCCGTCTTCCGCGGGGCCCCGGGCCCGGTCAGCCCCGCCGGGGCCGTATGACCACATGCCCCGAGTCGAGGTCCACCGGGCCCCGGCCCGGGTCGCCGTCGCCGACGTCCTCCCGGGTCAGCTCCAGCCGGTTGTTCTCCTCGTCGGTGTGTGCCCGCCCCGGTGAGAACAGTTCCTCGAACACATTGAACATCTCAACTCCCGTCGCAGCGCCGCCTCTCCAGCATGCCAGACGCGCGTGCGAATCCCCCGGGCGTGCGCGAGGACCCTTCAGGACACCTCCAGCCGCAGGACGCGGTCGTCCGCGTCCCCAGGCTTGCCCCGGCCGTCCGTGTTGCTCGTCGTCAGCCACAGGCCGCCGTCGCCGGCCGCCACGACCGTGCGCAGCCGGCCGTAGTCACCCACCAGGAACGGCTGCGGATCCGCCGCCGGGACGGCACCCCGCAGCGGGATCCGCCACAGGCGCTCACCCCTCAGGGCCGCCATCCACAGGGACCCCTTCGCGTAGGCGAGCCCGCTCGGGGACGCCTCGGAGGGCTTCCACTGCGCGACGGGGTCGCGATAGCCGGGGCGGCCCGCCTTGCCCTCCACCACCGGCCAGCCGTAATTGCCGCCCGGCTCGATGAGATTGAGCTCGTCCCATGTGTCCTGGCCGAATTCCGACGCCCACAGCCGCCGGTCCGCGTCCCACGCCAGCCCCTGCACATTGCGGTGGCCCGAGGAATAGATCACCGAATCGGGCCGTGGATTGCCGGGCGCGGGCCGGCCGTCCGGCGTCATCCGGAGGATCTTGCCGCCGTACGACTTCGGGTCCTGGGCGCGGCCCCGCTCGCCGCCCTCGCCCGTGCCCGCGTACAGCATCCCGTCGGGGCCGAAGGCGATCCGCCCGCCGTTGTGGATCTGCCCCTTGGGAATGCCCTGGAAGATCGTGTTCGGCGCGCCCAGCCGCAGCCCGTCGGGCTTGGCCTCGTCGTAGCGCAACTGCGCGATCCGGTTGTCCGAGGCGGTGGTGAAGTACGCGTACAGCAGGTGGTCCGTCGCATAGCCGGGGGAGAGGGCCAGGCCCAGCAGGCCGCCCTCGCCTGCCGCCGCGACGCCCGGCACCGAGCCCACCTCGCTCTGCGCGCCGTCCTTCGCGGCCACCCGGATGATCTTCCCCGTGTCGCGGGAACCCACCAGCAGGTCACCACCGGGCAGCGCGGCGACGCCCCAGGGCGAGGTGAGCTTGGTGGTGAGCGTGCGGACGACCTTCACCGAACCCTTGGCGGGCGCCGCCGTGACCCCGGAAGTGCCGCCCGCTTCAGGGGACTTGACGCCCGAGGGGCCCGAACCCGGCGTGCCGCGGCCCGGCAGGCCCGCACCGCCCGAACAGCCCGCGGCGGCCAGCGTCACGGCCAGCGCGAGCGCGGCAGCGGCGAGGCGGGGGCGCGCCGCGCGTCGTCGTGGGGCTCGCATGGTTCGTTCCTCTCGCCGGGGCGGGGCGGGGCGGGGCGGCGTGCAGCAGCGGCGGCACAGTTCCTTATACACGCTCCCGTCGGCGCGGCCCCGGACGACGCCCCTCTCGGTCCCCTGTCAGTCCCCTGTCAGTCCCAGGAACCCATGGCCTTCGGCAGGGCCGCGATCTCCGCGAAGTCCTCCGGTGTGAGCCGCAGTTGCGCGGCCGCCGCGTTCTGCTTCACCCACGCGGCCTTCTTCGTCCCCGGCACCGGCACCACGTGCCGGCCCTGCGCCAGCACCCAGGCCAGGGCGACCTGCGCGGCCGTGGCGCCATGGCGCCCGGCCACCCGCCGCAGCCCCGCCACGATCGGCTGGTTGGCGGCCATCATCTCGGCGGTGAACCGGGGGTGCCGCGCCCGGATGTCCTCCGGCTCGAAGCCCTGCCCCGGGGTGAGCGTGCCACTGAGGAAACCGTTCCCCAGAGGCATCGCCGCGAGCAGCCCGACGCCCCGCGACGCGCACCACGGCACCAGCGAGTCCAGCGCCTCCCGGGACCAGACCGACAACTCCGCCTGCACACAGCTCACCGGGAAGACCTGCTGTATTCGCTCCAGCTGGCGGATCGTCGCGTCGTAGAGCCCCGCGCGCGACCGGCGGTGGGCCCGCGCGCCGATCGCGCACCACCCCAGCGAGCGCACCTTGCCCGCCGAGACCAGCTCCGCCATCGCCCCCCAGGTCTCCTCGACCGGCACCTCGGGATCCGGCCGGTGCAGCTGATAGACGTCGATCACATCGGTCTGGAGCCGCCGCAGCGAGGCGTCGCACGCCCGCTTCACATAGCCGGGACGGCCGTTGGCGACGATGTGCTGATCGCCCACCAGCAGCCCGCACTTGGTCGACACGAAGGCCTCCGCGCGCCGCTCCCGCAGCACCCGGCCGACCAGCAGCTCATTGGTGAACGGCCCGTACATGTCAGCGGTGTCCAGCAGCGTCGTCCCCGCGTCGAGCGCCGCGTGCACCGTGCGCAGCGCGCCCTCGCCGCTCTGCTGAGAGGCGGTGTACGCCCAGTGCATGGGCATGCACCCGAGGCCGATCGCGCCCACTTCGAGCGCCGCCGCACCGATTGTCCTGCGCTCCACCGGCCGTTCCCTCCCGTTCCTCGTCCCCAAACTAACCTCTGCCGGGCAGGCGGCTTCGCATAGCCTCCTGGCATGAGTGCAGATCACAGCGGTTCCGCCCGCCCCCTGGCCTGGCTGCCGATCCGCCCCGAGGAGATCGAGGGCCTGCCCACGGCCCTGGACTACGCCTACTGGAACGGCGAACCCGACTACCCCACCGACCCCGCCCGCTGCGCCTTCTACGTCCCGCCCTATGTGACCAGCGGCGACATCGGCCTGCGCCCGCTTTCCGCCATGACGGGCCTGCGGGTCGTCCAGACGCTCACCGCGGGCGTCGACAACATCCTGCCCGCCGTGCCGCGGCTGCCGTCGGGCACCCTCCTGTGCAACGCCCGCGGCCTGCACGACACCAGCACCGCCGAGCTGGCCCTCACGCTCACCCTCGCCGCGCTGCGCGACATCCCCGGCTTCGTACGGGCGCAGGACGCGGGGGAGTGGGCGCAGGGCTTCCGCCCGGCGCTCGCGGACAAGAACGTGCTGATCCTCGGCTACGGTTCCATCGGATCCGCCATCGAGGACCGGCTCGTGCCCTTCGAGTGCGCGCGGGTCGTGCGCGTCGCGCGCTCCCCGCGTGAAACACCCCGCGGGCCTGTCCATCCCGTCGCCGCGCTCCCGTCCCTCCTTCCCGATGCCGACGTCGTGATCATCGCGGCGCCGCTCACGGCGGACACCCGCGGTCTGGTGGGCGCCGACTTCCTCGCGGCGATGCGGGACGGCGCCCTGCTGGTGAACATCGCGCGCGGCGCGATCGTCGACACCGAGGCGCTCCTGGCCGAGCTGGAGAAGGGCAGGCTGCGGGCCGCGCTCGACGTCACCGACCCCGAGCCGCTGCCGCCGGGGCACCCGCTGTGGAGCGCGCCCAACACCCTGATCACGCCCCACGTGGGTGGGCCCTCTTCGGCCTTTCTGCCCCGCGCCGAACGCCTCCTGCGTGATCAGCTGGCCAGATTCGCTCTGGACGCACCCCTGCAAAATGTCGTAGTCACTGCCCCCTAGTTGCCACGTAGAGGTACCGTTCGGCTGCACTCAGTGTTCATAACCCCGTTGCTGATTACGCTATGTATATGAGCTATGTCCCTGAGTGACGAGTCTGGTGTATCGTCCGGACCGGGGGCTGCGCCGGGCACCGTACGGCGCAGCGAAGTACCGGCACTGAGGGGGGCGACGGGCGATGCACGGCCACTGGACGATCAACCCGACGCGGCTCACGCACCGACCACGGCACCACCGCACGGCGGCTCCGCCGTCCCGCCCCCGGCCCCGGCCGGGCGGTCCGGGATGCCGGCGTCCTCATCTCTCCTTCCTCCGGGCCCACTTCGCCTGGCTCGGAGTCCCGCCCGGGACGGCGACGCGGTGAGCGCCCCCGGAGCGACGCTGTCCCGCCGGCAGGCCGGCGGTTCCGGGCCCGCGTCCCAGCTCCTCCTCGCCCTCGTCTGCGGCGGCTATGCCACGGGCGCGGCCTTCGGCTGGGGATCGAGCGAGCTGGCCTCCGCCATGGGCGACTTCGGGCTCGGCGGCGCCGCGGCCCTCGCCGCGGTCTCCTGCTTCTGGTACGGCCGGACGCACAAGACGCGCTTCCGGCTCGCCTGGCTGCTCTTCGCGGCCTCCTCGGCGATGGCGGGCCTCGGCAACATCGTCTGGGGGTGGTACGAAGTCGTCCTCGACGAGCGCGTGCCCACCCCCTCGGCGGCCGACTTCTGCTTCCTGCTCTTCGCGCCACCGGCCATCATCGGCCTGCTCGTTCTCGCCAGGCGCCCCGTCACCCGGGCCGGCTGGGTCTGCCTCGCCCTCGACGCCTGGCTGACCGGCGGCTCCCTGCTGACCCTCTCCTGGAGCCTGGCCCTCGCGCACACCGCGCACTTCGAGGGCGAGACCGTGGCGCACGCGGCCCTCTCGCTCGCCTATCCGCTGCTGGACATCGCCCTGGTGTCGATGGTCCTCGCGCTGCACTTCCGGCGCTCCACCGCCAACCGCTCGGCCATCAACACCGCCATCGCGGCCCTCGCGCTGACCGTCCTGTGCGACGCGCTGTTCACCTCACCGCTGCTGCGCTCGCACTACCGCTCCGGCCAGATCCTCGACGCGGGCTGGTTCGCGGGCTATCTGCTGATGGCGTACGCGCCCTGGGTGGCCCGCGAGGAGGGCGACGACACCGCGGCGCCCGCCCGCTCCGACCGGCAGCCGCACCACCCGAGCCGGCCCATCGCCGGCTCGCTCGCCGCCCTCACCCCCTATCTGGCCGCCGCGGTCTGCACCCTGGGGATCCTCTACAACGTCCTGGACGGCCACCACGTCGACCAGGTCGTGCTCTTCACCGGCTGCACGGTCGTCCTGGCGCTCGTCATCCGCCAGGGCATCATGCTGCTCGACAACATCTCCCTGACCCAGGAACTGGCCCAGGCGGAGAACCACTTCAGGTCCCTCGTCCAGGGCTCCAGCGACGTCATCATGATCGCCGCGCCCACCGGGATACTGCGCTACGTCAGCCCCGCCGCCGCGGGCGTCTACGGCCGCGAGGCCGAGGAGCTCGTCGGGTCCGAACTGGCCTCGCTGATCCACCCGGAGGACCTCGGCAGAGTCGTCCACGAGGTGCGCCGCTTCCTCGCGGCACCACCCGCCGAGGAGCCCACCACCCGGATCGAATGCCGCTTCCGCTCCGGCAACGGCGACTGGCTCAACGTCGAGTCCACCGTCAACCGCCACCACGGCGGCCTCATCTTCAACAGCCGCGATGTCACCGAGCGGGTCCGGCTCCAGGCCCAGCTCCAGCACACCGCCGAGCACGACCCGCTCACCGACCTGCCCAACCGCGCCCTGTTCACCAAGAAGGTCCAGCAGGCCCTCGCCGGCCGCAGAGCGACCGACGCGGGCACCGCCGTGCTCTTCATCGACCTCGACGGCTTCAAGGCGGTCAACGACTCCGTCGGCCACCAGGCGGGCGACGAACTGCTCGTCCAGGCCGCCCGCCGGCTCCAGGACTCCGTGCGGTCCGGCGACAGCACCGCCCGCTTCGGGGGCGACGAGTTCGCCGCGCTCATCATCGGCGACGGCACCCGCGACCCCGCGGCCCGCGAATACCGCATCCACGAGATCGCCGACCGGCTCCGGCTCACCCTCTCCCAGCCCTACAAGGTGGAAGGAGGCACCGAGGTCCGCGTGGCCGCCAGCATCGGCGTCGCCTTCGCGGAGCCCGGCATCACCCCCGGCGCCCTGATGCGCAACGCCGACCTCGCGATGTACCGCGCGAAGCAGGCGGGCAAGGGCCGCGTCGAGCTCTACGCCCCGCAGATGCAGGCCGACGTGGTGCGCCGCGCCGAACTGGCCACCCGGCTGCGCACCGCGCTGCACGACGGCGAGTTCGCGCTGCTGCACCAGCCGGTGGTCGAGCTCCAGACCGGCCGGGTCACCGCCGTCGCCGCGCAGCCCCGCTGGCGCTCGGCCCAGGGGATACTGTTCACCCCCGCCGAATACCTCCGCGTGGCCGAGAGCGAGCGCGGCGACGAGGCCGCGCGCTTCGCCGAACTCGGCCGCTGGACGGTCGAGAAGGCCGTCGAGCAGGCCGCCCACCGCTGCCGCGCGGGCCACCCCGTCCCGGTGTACGTCCAGCTGTCGGCCACCCGTCTGATGGACAAGTCGCTGCCACCGAAGTACCTCGAAGGGCTGCTCATCCACCACGGCCTGCCCTCCGGCGCGCTCGTCCTGGAGCTCTCCGGCAGCGACCCCCGGGTCCCGCTGGACGAGCTGGAGCGGCGGCTGGTCACCCTGCGCAGGCTCGGCGTGCGGATCGCCCTGGACGGCTTCGGCAGCGGCTATGCCGCGATCAGCGCGCTGCGCAGGCTCCCCATCGACACGCTCAAGCTCGACCGCGGGCTGGTCGACGGCGTGGTGGAGTCCGCCCGGCTGCACAAGATCACCGCAGGGCTGCTGCGGATCGCCACCGACCTCGGGATGCAGTCCGTGGCCGAGGGCGTCGACGTGCCCGAACAGGCGCTCGCCCTGCGCGCCATGGGCTGCACCCACGGCCTGGGCAAGGCGTTCGCGGGCCCGCTCGACGAACACCGGCTCCGCTACGCACTCGACCTCGGCAGCTATCCGGTGCCCCGCCCGGCCGACGGCGCGAACGTGCTCGTCGGAGGCGCTCCACCGGCCCCGGCGATCATGCCGTCGGGCGCCCGTTCGGGCGCGGCGGGCGGCGCGGGATCCCTCGCGCATGCTCCATTGCGCTCAAATAATGAGACGCCCGTCCCACCCGCTTGACACCTCATATGCGGCGGGTGGAGGGTCGGAGCCATGCGCACCCGAATTCTCGTACTTGGAAAGCGCGTCGGCTGAAGCAGGCCACCCAGTAAGTCCTGCTGACCACTCCGGCGCGCTCCCCTCGCTTGCCTCACGGCACGAGGGGTTTTTTGTTGCACCGGATGCCCGCAGACCCACCCAAACCTCCCACCGCCGAAGCTGTCGTAACCGTCGAATCCTTACCGTCGAATCCCTCGAGAAGAGAATGTCGATGACCGAGCAGGCCACCGGGGCCCACCATCCGCAGCCGCGGGCCCGAAGCGGCGCGGCGCAGCAGCCCGCCACCGTCGAGCACGTCACGGGGGCGCAGTCCCTCATCCGCTCGCTGGAGGAGGTAGGGGCGGAGATCGTCTTCGGCATCCCGGGCGGTGCGATCCTCCCGGCGTACGACCCGATGATGGACTCCGCGCGGGTCCGCCACGTCCTCGTCCGCCACGAGCAGGGCGCCGGGCACGCGGCCACCGGCTACGCGCAGGCCACCGGCAAGGTCGGGGTGTGCATGGCGACCTCGGGGCCGGGGGCGACCAACCTCGTCACCCCCATCGCCGACGCCCACATGGACTCCGTGCCGCTGGTGGCGATCACCGGTCAGGTCGCCTCAAAGTCGATCGGCACGGACGCCTTCCAGGAGGCGGACATCTGCGGCATCACCATGCCGATCACCAAGCACAACTGGCTGGTCACCGACCCCGCGGAGATCCCGCGGACCATCGCCGAGGCCTTCCACGTCGCCTCCACCGGCCGCCCCGGCCCGGTGCTCGTCGACATCGCCAAGGACGCCCTCCAGGCGCGGACCACCTTCAGCTGGCCCCCGCACACCGACCTGCCCGGCTACCGCCCGGTCACCAAGCCGCACGCCAAGCAGATCCGCGAGGCCGCCAAGCTGATCACCCAGGCCAAGCGGCCGGTGCTCTACGTCGGCGGCGGCGTGATGAAGTCCGGTGCCACCGCCGAGCTCAAGGTGCTGGCCGAGCTCACCGGCGCCCCCGTCACCACCACCCTGATGGCGCTGGGCTCCTTCCCCGACAGCCACCCGCTCCACGTCGGCATGCCCGGGATGCACGGCGCGGTCGCCGCCGTCACCGCCCTGCAGAAGTCCGACCTGATCGTGGCCCTCGGCGCCCGCTTCGACGACCGGGTCACCGGCAAGCTCGACTCCTTCGCCCCGTACGCCAAGATCGTCCACGCGGACATCGACCCCGCCGAGATCGGCAAGAACCGCGCCGCCGACGTGCCGATCGTCGGGGACGCCCGCGAGGTCATCGCCGACCTGATCGTCGCGATCCAGACCGAGCACGCCGAGGGTCACACCAGTGACTACAGCGCTTGGTGGGCCGACCTCAACCGCTGGCGCGACACCTACCCCCTCGGCTACGACCAGCCCGAGGACGGCAGCCTCTCCCCGCAGCAGGTCATCCAGCGCATCGGCCAGCTCGCCCCGAAGGACACCATCTACGCGGCGGGCGTCGGCCAGCACCAGATGTGGGCCTCGCACTTCATCGACTACGAACAGCCGCGCACCTGGCTCAACTCCGGCGGCGCGGGCACCATGGGCTACGCCGTGCCCGCCGCGATGGGCGCCAAGGCCGGCGCGCCGGACCGCACGGTCTGGGCGATCGACGGCGACGGCTGCTTCCAGATGACCAATCAGGAACTGGTCACCTGCGCCCTGAACGGCATCCCCGTCAAGGTCGCGATCATCAACAACGGCGCCCTCGGCATGGTCCGCCAGTGGCAGACCCTCTTCTACAACCAGCGCTACTCCAACACCGTCCTGCACTCCGGCCCCGAGGCCAGCGGCAAGGAGGCGTGCGCCGGCACCAGAGTCCCGGACTTCGTCAAGCTCGCCGAGGCCATGGGCTGCGTGGGCCTGCGCTGCGAGGACCCGGCCCAGCTCGACGCCGTCATCGAGAAGGCCAACGCCATCAACGACCGCCCGGTCGTGGTGGACTTCATCGTCCACCAGGACGCCATGGTCTGGCCCATGGTCGCCGCCGGAACCTCCAACGACGAGATCCTCGCGGCGCGCGGCGTCCGCCCGGACTTCGGCGACAACGAAGACGACTGAGGCCAGGAGAGAGAAAGAGACCATGACCAAGCACACGCTCTCCGTCCTCGTGGAGAACACCCCCGGCATCCTCACCCGGATCGCCGCGCTGTTCGCCCGCCGCGGCTTCAACATCGACTCGCTCGCGGTCGGCGTCACCGAACACCCCGACATCTCCCGCATCACCATCGTCGTCAACGTCGAGTCGCTGCCGCTGGAGCAGGTCACCAAGCAGCTCAACAAGCTCGTCAACGTGCTGAAGATCGTCGAGCTGGAGGACAGCGCCGCGATCCAGCGCGAGCTGGTCCTGGTGAAGGTCCGCGCCGACAACGAGACCCGCTCCCAGATCGTCGAGATCGTCCAGCTCTTCCGCGCCAAGACCGTCGACGTCTCCCCGGAGGCCGTCACCATCGAGGCCACCGGCGGCAGCGACAAGCTGGGCGCGATGCTCAAGATGCTGGAGCCGTTCGGCATCAAGGAGCTCGTGCAGTCGGGGACGATCGCCATAGGGCGCGGCGCCCGCTCCATCACCGACCGCAGCCTGCGCGCCCTGGACCGCACGGCCTGACGGCCCGCCCTTCCGCATAACGAGACCCGAAGACTTTCCCCCGCCCACCCGGCATACGGTGGGACGCACAACCGGAAACCCGGAAAACAAGGAGATACCTCAGTGGCAGCCGAGCTGTTCTACGACAACGACGCCGACCTGTCCATCATCCAGCGCCGCAAGGTCGCGGTCCTGGGCTACGGCAGCCAGGGCCACGCCCACGCGCTGTCGCTGCGCGACTCCGGCGTCGATGTCCGGGTGGGCCTGCACGAGGGCTCCAAGTCCAAGGCGAAGGCCGAGGAGCAGGGCCTGCGCGTGGTCACCCCCGCCGAGGCCGCGGCCGAGGCC
This sequence comes from Streptomyces sp. NPDC001407, assembly GCF_042895325.1. Taxonomy (NCBI): domain Bacteria; kingdom Bacillati; phylum Actinomycetota; class Actinomycetes; order Kitasatosporales; family Streptomycetaceae; genus Streptomyces; species Streptomyces sp. NPDC001407. Next base: position 98,702 of record NZ_JBIAWF010000001.1, on the reverse strand, counting down.
GACGTCATCATGATCCTGGTGCCGGACCCGATCCAGGCCAAGGTCTACGAGGAGTCCGTCAAGGACAACCTCAAGGACGGCGACGCGCTGTTCTTCGGCCACGGCTTCAACATCCGCTTCGGCTTCATCAAGCCCCCGGCCGGCGTGGACGTCTGCATGGTCGCCCCCAAGGGCCCGGGCCACCTGGTGCGCCGTCAGTACGAGGAGGGCCGCGGCGTGCCGTGCATCGCGGCCGTCGAGCAGGACGCCTCCGGCAACGCCTTCCAGCTCGCCCTCTCCTACGCCAAGGCCATCGGCGGCACCCGCGCCGGCGTCATCAAGACGACCTTCACCGAGGAGACCGAGACCGACCTCTTCGGCGAGCAGGCCGTGCTCTGCGGCGGTGCCTCCGCGCTGGTGAAGGCCGGCTTCGAGACCCTGGTCGAGGCGGGCTACCAGCCGGAGATCGCGTACTTCGAGTGCCTCCACGAGCTCAAGCTGATCGTGGACCTGATGTACGAGGGCGGCCTGGAGAAGATGCGCTGGTCGGTCTCCGAGACCGCCGAGTGGGGCGACTACATCACCGGCCCGCGCATCGTCACCGACCAGACCAAGGCCGAGATGAAGAAGGTCCTGGGCGAGATCCAGGACGGCACCTTCGCCAACAACTGGATGAAGGAGTACGAGGCGGGCCTGCCGAAGTACAACGAGTACAAGAAGGCCGACGAGGACCACCTGCTGGAGACCACGGGCAAGAAGCTCCGCAAGCTCATGAGCTGGGTCGACGACAAGTAGCCGGTCCCGGGCGCGGGTCCTCGCCGGCTTCGGGGACCCGCGCCCGGTCACGCCGGGGTGACGTTTCTCCGCACGCACCCGAGGGGGTTCCAACCCCCGATACACTGCGGAGCATCAACGCGTCAGGCTCACAGCGTCGTGCGTCACACGCGGCTGCCCTTCACCGCCTTCGGCCGTCGGGACGGCCGTCCGCAAAGGACTAGTGAGGACTGAGGACCACGTGAGCACAGCTTCGTCCCGTAAACCCGTCGTACTCATCGCGGAAGAGCTCTCCCCCGCGACCGTCGACGCCCTGGGCCCGGACTTCGAGATCCGGCACTGCAACGGCGCGGACCGCGCCGCCCTGCTGCCCGCCATCGCCGATGTGGACGCCGTCCTCGTCCGCAGCGCCACCAAGATCGACGCCGAGGCGGTCGCGGCCGCCAAGCGGCTGCGGGTCGTCGCGCGCGCCGGTGTCGGCCTGGACAACGTCGACGTCGCCGCCGCCACCAAGGCCGGCGTGATGGTCGTGAACGCCCCGACCTCCAACATCGTCACCGCGGCCGAGCTCGCCTGCGGCCTGCTGATCGCCACCGCCCGCAACATCCCGCAGGCCAACTCCGCCCTGAAGAACGGCGAGTGGAAGCGCTCGAAGTACACCGGCGTCGAGCTCTCCGAGAAGACCCTCGGCGTCGTCGGCCTCGGCCGCATCGGCGTGCTCGTGGCCCAGCGCATGTCCGCGTTCGGCATGAAGATCGTCGCGTACGACCCCTATGTGCAGCCCGCGCGGGCCGCCCAGATGGGTGTCCGGCTGCTGACGCTGGACGAGCTGCTGGAGGTCGCGGACTTCATCACCGTCCACCTGCCCAAGACGCCCGAGACGCTCGGTCTCATCGGTGACGAGGCCCTGCACAAGGTCAAGCCGTCGGTGCGGATCGTCAACGCCGCGCGCGGCGGGATCGTGGACGAGGCGGCGCTGGCCACCGCGCTGAAGGAGGGCCGGGTCGCGGCCGCGGGCCTGGACGTCTACACCCAGGAGCCCTGCACGGACTCCCCGCTCTTCGAGTTCGACAACGTGGTCGCCACCCCGCACCTGGGCGCCTCCACGGGCGAGGCGCAGGAGAAGGCGGGCATCGCGGTCGCCAAGTCGGTGCGCCTCGCGCTGGCCGGCGAGCTGGTGCCGGACGCGGTCAACGTCCAGGGCGGCGTCATCGCCGAGGACGTCAAGCCCGGCCTGCCGCTCGCCGAGAAGCTCGGCCGGATCTTCACCGCCCTCGCGGGCGAGGTCGCGGTCCGGCTCGACGTCGAGGTCTACGGCGAGCTCACCCAGCACGACGTGAAGGTGCTCGAACTCTCCGCGCTCAAGGGCGTGTTCGAGGACGTCGTCGACGAGACCGTGTCGTACGTCAACGCCCCGCTGTTCGCGCAGGAGCGCGGCGTCGAGGTCCGGCTGACCACCAGCTCGGAGTCGGCCGAGCACCGCAACGTCGTGACCGTGCGCGGCACGCTCTCGGGCGGTGACGAGATCTCCGTCTCCGGCACGCTCGCGGGCCCCAAGCACCTCCAGAAGATCGTCGCGGTCGGCGACCACGACGTGGACCTGGCGCTCGCCGACCACATGGCCTTCCTCCGCTACGGCGACCGCCCCGGTGTCGTCGGCACGGTCGGCCGGATCCTCGGCGAGGCGGGCATCAACATCGCCGGCATGCAGGTTTCCCGCGCGGTGGAGGGCGGCGAGGCACTCGTCGCCCTGACCGTCGACGAGTCCATCCCGGCCCCGGTCCTCGCCGAGATCGCGGAGGAGATCGGCGCGGTGTCGGCGCGTGCGGTGAATCTGACGGACTGAGGCAGGGCGGCGGGCGGGCCGGACCACGGGTCCGGCCCGCCCCGTCCTCAGAGCTTGGCCCGCGCGAAATAAGCGTCGGGGTCCTGGCCCTCAGGGGTGGGATAGAACTGGCGGGACCACTTGCGATGGGCCCCGATGGGGCCGTCGCCGCCGGCGAGCCTGGGCGGCGCGGTGAACCGCTTGTGGTGGAACACCCCGAGGTCGCGGGCCGCGTCCTTCCTGGTCTGCCAGAAGATGGGGTACTGAAGCAGCCGCAGCGCCTTCCGGGAGAGCCGTGCGCCGATGGACCCGGGCGTGCCGGGGCGGTCGAGGAATTCCAGGCCGGCCGCGAGGCTGTAACGCATGCGGCCGGGGCCTATGGGCGTGGCGAGCAGCCAATTGACGGAGTAGAGGCCGTATTCGCGCATTTCCACGTTGATGTTGGCGCCGGCCAGCCCCGGGAACTGGTTGAGGAAATCGGATTTCGCGACGACCGGGCCGATCCTGCGCCCGGCCCTCATCGTCACCCGGCCGAAGGGGCCGTCGTACGCCGGGGGCACCACGACTTCGAGGTCGACCAGCCCGTGCAGATAGGTGAGATGGGTGTAGTCGACGACGTTCTCCGAGACGTCCTGGGGATATCCGCCGAGATCGGTGATCCGGTAGACGGGGTCGCGGGCGTGTTCGAGCCCGGTGAGGCCGGCGGTCAGGTCCCAGGTCGGGCCCGTGTTCTCGTGATGGTGCCAGACCCAGACGATCCCCCATTCCTCCCGCAGCGGAAGCATGGACAAGGAGATGTCCGGAGCGGGTCCGTAGGGGCTGTGGACGCAGTCCCCGTTCGTCGAATAGCGCAGATGGTGGAAGGGGCACTGCAGTTCCTCGCCCCGCACCGTGCCACCGACTCCGAGGTGCGCGCCGAGGTGGGGGCAGTAGGGGCGGGTGGCCTTGAGAGTGCCCCGCCTGGTGCGGAACACGACGAGGTCCTCGCCCATGAAGGGAACGGTGTGGACGCTTCCGGGGGCCCACATGTCGGAGAATCCCGCGCAGAACCATCCGTTGGGGTAAGGCAGGGCGGGCCGGCCGTCCCCGTATCCGGGCCGGGCTTCATCGGGGAAACGATGGACTCGCGCAGCCGCATTCTTGCGCAATTCTTGTCACCTTCCTTGGGCCGGGCCGGTGGGGGCGGGAGTCAGGAATCCTTCCTTGCGCTTGTACCGCAGGCACGTCTCCTGCCAGCGGTAGTAGCCGGACAGCGCGTCCTGGAGGACCTGGATGCCGCGCAGGATGTCCTCCTTGTGCCTGGCGTGCGGGTCGTCGGCGATATCGGTGAGGCCGCGCAGTCGCTCGGCGATCCTGCGGAAGTCGCGCAGGCGCTGCTGGGTCATGTATGCGACGTGGTGCGCTGCCGTCTGAAGTCCGATGTCCCGGTCCTGGCGCAGGACGAGGACGAGATTGTGGGGGTTGCGGTAATGCAGGTCCTTGCGGACGGTGAACGTGTCGTTGGACCAGAGCCACAGCTCGGCCGCCATGTCGCGGAGTTCGTAGAAGAGCCCCCGGTGGAGGTGGTCGGGGATGTCGGCACCCTGGAGCCCTTCCAGGACGTCGATGCTGGGCCGGGTGGCTCCGTTGATCACGCGCAGACGTAAATAGCCGTCCGTGTCCGGGAGTTCTTCCGCCGACCGATTGCCGACCTCGGTTTCCATGGCACTCAGATACTGCTTGACGTGTGCCGCGAAGCGGCCGCGCGGATGTCCGGGAAAGTAGTCGTAGAAATCGCCCCACAGATCGGCCAGGGCGCGGGCGAGGGGGAAGCCGAGGCCGGGGGCGTCCGGCGGCGGGGGCGGATCCTGGCTCAGGAGCCGGTCGAGCACGGCCTTGCGGTCCTTGAACGCCTCGGGGTTCCTGCCGAGCGGCCCGTCGTCGAAGATGTCGTCCCACAGGAACAGCCAGGCGACCCACTTGGCCATGAGAACGGCGCCGCGGGTGTCGGTGCGCGGGCACCACCAGCCGGAGAACAGGCCGCACTGCATGTCGATCATGCGTTGCCGGGCCGCGTCGTCGGTCAACAGGCCGAAGTCCGCCGCCCACTTCCGGGCCGCCCGCTCGGCCCGTTCGTGGTCCGGATTGAGGATCACGGGCCACGGCATGTGGTATTCGGGGACCTCGTACCGGGCCAGGGCAGCCACGTCCTTGCCGTGGGTGTCGTCGAACAGCCTGGGCTTGGGCACGTCACTTCTCCCGGTGGGTACGGTCATCAGCTCCCGTGGCGGCGCTGTCGGCCGGCGAACCACCGTCTGGCCTCGTCGAAGTCACCGCGGGTGAAGTCCGGCCAGAGGGTGTCCGTGAAGTACAGCTCGGCGTGGGCGGCCTGCCACGGCATGAACCCGGAGAGGCGTTGCTCGCCGGAGGTGCGGATGACGAGATCGATGTCGGGCTGGCCGGCGGTGGAGAGGTGCCGGCCGACGGCGCTCTCGTCGATCGGGCAGGTGCGCTCTTCCGGGGTGCGCTCGTGGAGCAGGGACCGGATCGCGGTGACGATGTCGGCGCGTCCGTCGTAGGCGACGGCGATGGTGAGGGTGCCCGCCCGCTGCGCCCTGGCGGACCGCAGCGCGAGGGTGCGCAGCCGGACGGTGTGGTGGGCGGGGATCCGGTCGAGGTCCCCGACGAGGCGGATGTGCCACCGGGTGGTGGTGACGATCCTTTCGAGCCCGTGGGTGACGCTGTCCAGGATCTGCGCGACCTCCTGCGGGCGGCGGTGCAGGTTGTCCTGGGACAGAGCCCAGACCGTGACCGCGCGGACCCCGGCCTGTTCGCACCAGCTCACCAAGTCGTGGACGCGCAGGGCCCCTTGACGGTAGGCCTGCTCCAGCGGCACGCGCCGGCTCTGGGCCCACCGGCGGTTCCCGTCCAGGATCACGGCGACATGGCGCAGTTCCGGCTCTCGGGCTGTCAGCGCCGGCATGGTTCGTCCCGCTCGGGCGCGTCCAGGTCCGGGACGACATAGCCCACAGTGCGACCTCCCCCCGACTCCCAGATGTATTCCGCGAGTACCGAGGCGTATACCGCGTCAGGGGGGCGCGCGGAGCGAACAGAGGCACTTGACCGCACTGGGCACGCGGACATGACACGCCATCCCCGGGTGAGCCGTCGCGCTCCGGCGCGCCGGTGTGCCGCGACGGTCGGGTGCCGGGCGGAGCAGGGTCGTGCCCCGCATGCGAATTCCACGTCGGAGGGCGAATGCGTGAACGTTCCTGCCGGGTAGCCCTCGCCCGGGGCCCGTTCGGGGTCCCGGGACGACAGGGGGCTCGCGCGAGGAGCGGGGCTCCCGGAGGAGGGGATGCTGGATGAGGTTTCCCACGCGTACGGCCGTCGCCGTAGTGGCCGCGATCGCCGCGCTCGGCGGTCTGGGCGCCGTCGCCACCACGGCCCAGGCGGCCGGTGACAGAGCCGGGGCCGTCGCGGAGCCGCAGCGGCCGATGGACAACGTGCCCGCGCCGAGCTGTTCCGACAACAACAACACGGTGCCGTGCTGGGAGTACCAGACCTGGTACTGGACGTACGACAACTGCAACAAGGCGGGCACCAGCGCCGTGGACGCCGACCGCGGCAAGTTCGACAACCACGTGTGCGCGCTCACCGGCAACGGCGTCGGTGTCGGCCTCTGGCTGCACAAGCTGCACGACTGAGCGGACGGCGAAGGCCGTGGACGCGCGCCCGCACCCGGGCGCCGTCCACGGCCTTCGTGTCCGAGCTGTCAGTGCCGAACAATCAGTGCCGGGCGGCCTGTTGAGCGGCCTGTCGAGGGGCCGCCTCCTCCGTGCGTACGTTCCGCAGCGCCGCCACCGTGAGCACCGCCGCGACCAGCAGGATCAGCGTGCCGCCGACGGCGGCGATGTTCATGCCGTGGGTGAACGCCTCGCGGGCCGTGGTCAGCACGCTTTCTCCCGCGCGCCCCGGCAGCCGGGCCGCGACCCCGGCCGCGCCGCCGAGCGTCTCGCGCACCGCGGCGAGCGTGCCGGGCGGCAGTCCGGCGGGGAGCGAGCCGGTGACGTCGTGGCGGTAGACGGCCACGCCGACGCTGCCGAAGAGCGCCATCCCGAGCGCGCCGCCGAACTCCTGGCCGGTCTCCAGCAGCGCGGCCGCGCTGCCGGCCTTCTCCGGCGGGGCGGTGCCCAGCGCCATGTCGGAGACCAGCGCCATCACGGTGACGATGCCGCAGCCGACGACCGCCGACCCGGCCAGCGTGAGGACCAGCGAATCCGTGCCGCAGAGGCCGAGCAGCGCGTAACCGGCGGCGGCGATCACGAAGCCCGCGGCGATGACGTACGCCTTGTGGATCCGCGCGCCCGCCGTCGTGGCCAGCGGCGCGGCGGCGCCCACCGCGAGCGACGGCAAGGTGCCCCACAGGGCGGCCTCCAACGGGCTCTTGCCCAGGACCGACTGGAGGTACTGCGTGGTGAAGTAGGCGGAGCCCATCATCCCGAACGCGGCGACGGTGTTGATCGCGATGCCCGCCCCGAAGGCGCGGTGCCGGAAGAGCTCACGGCTGATCATCGCGTCCCGCCGGGAGCGCTGGCGGTGGACGAAGACGGCACCGACGGCCGCCCCGACGACCACGCACACCGCCCTGGCCACGGTGAGACCGTCGGCGGCGATCTCCTTGAGGCCGTAGATCACCGGCAGTACGGCGCCCATCGACAGCGGCACGCTCAGCAGGTCGAAGCGGCCCGGCGCGGGGTCCTTGAACTCCGGTACGAGCAGCGGGACCAGGATCAGCAGCAGTGCCATCGCGGGCACGTTGACCAGGAAGACCGAGCCCCACCAGAAGTGGTCGAGCAGCAGACCGCCCAGCACCGAGCCCAGCGCGATGCCGCCCGCCATGGCCCCGGACCAGATCCCGATCGCCTTGGTGCGCTGCGCGTCGTCCTGGAACATGTTGCGCACCAGCGCCATCGTGCTGGGCATCAGGGTCGCGCCGCCTATGCCGAGCACGGCCCGTGCCGCGATGAGCATCTCCGCGCTCTGCGCGTAGGCGGCGGCGACCGAGGCGGCGCCGAACGCCGCGGCCCCGAACAGCAGCAGCTTGCGGCGGCCGATCCGGTCGCCGAGCGAACCCATGGTGATCAGCAGCCCCGCGAGGGCGAAGGCGTAGCTGTCGAAGATCCACAGCTGCTGGGTGGCGCTCGGCGCCAGCTCCCTGCCGATGGCCGGGATGGCGAAGAAGAGGACGGACACGTCCATGGAGACCAGGAGGAGAGGGAGCAGGAGGACGACGAAGGCCGTCCACTCCTTGCGCCCGGCACGAGGGCTGGGGTTCGTCATGACGGGAACTATACGAGCGTCTTAAACGCTTGTCTAGAACACTTGTATAAGACGGGCGTCTAGTACGCGTGTATGGCCCGGCGCTAGGCTGCTGACATGGGACATCGTGAAGATCTGCTCGCCGGTGCGAAGGCGTGCCTGCTCGAAAAGGGCTGGGTGCGCACCACCGCGCGCGACATCGTGGCGGCCTCCGGCGCCAACCTCGCCTCGATCGGCTACCACTACGGCTCGAAGGACGCGCTGATGATGGCGGCGTTCATCAAGATGACCGAGGAGTGGGGTGACTCGATGACCCGCGCCGTCCAGGACGGCGCGCCCGCGAGCGCCTCGCGGGCGGAGCTCCTCACGGCGAAGCTGGACACGCTGAACGCCGGGTTCGCGGAGAGCCGGCGGTTCTGGGAGCTCCAGCTGGAGGTGGTCGGTCAGCTGGGGAGCAATCCGGAGCTGAAGAAGTGGTTCGCCGGGGTGTTCCCGGAGGGCCGGGAAGGCATGTTGACGATCTTCGAGGGCCTCGACGGCAGCCATGTGGACGAGGAGGCGAAGCGGACCACGGGCGCCTTCTACCACGCCCTGTTCATCGGCATGTGGGTCCAGTGGGTCATCGAGGCCGAGTCCGCGCCGACCGGCACGGAGCTGGTCGAGGGGATGCGCCGCGCGCTCGCCGGGCAGGTCTTCGGATCGCGTCCGGCCCCGGACGAGGGGGCCCCGGCCGGCGGCGAGGACGCCTGACCGATCCGGCGCCACCCCGGAGATCCGCGGAAACGTGTGCCGTATTGCGTCGTTGTACCGGATGTGGCCGGATTACGCGTAGCCGACCGCGGTGGAGCGGCCTGCACTTGAGGCACGCGGGCCGGCTGCGCCGACCCCGTCACCTGGTGACGACTTCACGGAACGGAAACCACCATGAGCACCTTCCGCATCTCCATCGACTCCGACCTCTGCGTCGGCTCGGGCCAGTGCGCGCTGACCGCGCCCAGCGTCTTCACCCAGGACGACGACGGCTACGGCGCCGTGGTCCCCGGCCGCGAGGACGGCGGCGGCGACCCGCTGGCCCGCGAGGCGGTGCGCGCCTGCCCGGTCCAGGCGATCACCGCGGCGGAGGAGTAGCGCCCGCCCCTACAACCGGCCCGCCTTCAGGGCCATGTGGAGCAGCAAGCGGCCCTCGCCGTCGTCCAGGTCCAGGCCCGTGAGCTGCTCCACCCGGGAGAGGCGGTAGTAGAGCGTCTGCCGGTGTATGCCCAGCGCCGCCGCCGTGCGGCCCGCCTGGCCCGCGCAGTCGAGGAAGACCTCCGCCGTGCGGGCCAGTTCCGTGTGCGCCGGGGCCAGCAGCGGACGTACGGAAGGGTCCGCCGCGGCCTCCGCCGGCAGTGCGGACAGCACGCGGTACGGTCCGATGCCCGACCACTCCGCCACCGGCCCCAGCCGTGCCTCCGCCCCGGCCGCCCGCGCCGCCGCCAGCGCCTCGCGCCAGGCCGTGGGCAGCTCCGCGAGCCCCCGGCGCGGGGCGCCGAGCCCGGCCGTGGCCCGTACGGCGCGGCCGCCCGCAGCACCGCCCGCGCGGGGCGAGCGCAGCAGCCGGTCCGCCGCCGTGAGCGCGGGCGCCGGGGCCGTCGTCGCCCGCAGCCGGATCAGCGCGGCCAGTGCCGCCGAGCCGTCCGGCAGGGAGTCCGGCACCGCGCACAGCGCCGCGACCCCCGACTGCCCGGCCAGCGCCGAACCCGCCCCGGCCCCCTCCGCGCCGTCCGCCTCACCCGGCTCGCCGTCGGCGTCGCCCGCCGCCCGCCAGGGCGCCACCGCGACCACGGCCAGCGGCCCGTCACCCGCCGTGCCCAGCGCGTCCCGCAGGGCGGCCCGCGCCGCGTCCCGGCCCGCGGGCCGCCCGGTCAGCAACTCCCGCAACAGCTCGCCCAGCTCGGCGCCCGCGCGGGCCTCCGCCGCCAGCAGCGCCCCGATCCGGGTGGCCGTCTCCATCGCCTGCGCGAGCCGCGGGTCCGCCAGCGGCGCGGAGAGGTCCAGCCCGGACAGGTGCTCGTCGTCCAGCAGCCACACATAGCCCAGCACCACGCCCCGATGGCGTACGGGCAGACAGATGCGGCCCTTGAAGACCCCGGCCGCCGGATCCGGCGGGATCCGCAGCGGCGCCTGGGCCCGCGCGATGCCGAACGCCTCGAACCACGCCCGGACGGCGGCCGTCGACCGCCGCTGGAGGATCGACCGGGTCCGCACCGGGTCCATCGTCAGCTCGACGTCGTCGTCACTGTCGTGGGCGCCGAAGGCGATCAGCCCGAAATCGCGGTCCTCCAGGGTCGCGGGCGCGCCGAGCGCGGCCGATATCTCGTCCACGAGCTGCTGATAGTCGCCGCGCATCGCCCCGCCGCGCTCCCTTCGGACCTGGGGCCCCTTGGTGCGGACCCGTTATGGCCCGAATTCGCCCCCCCGGTTTCATGTGCTGCTCACTATTGTCATACATGTGTCTGAGATCCGGGCCACGGATGCGTGACAGCTGTCGATGGCCGAGGATCGCTGTGATCTCTAGTTTTCACGATGAGTTACTTATGCCGCCCCCCGCCGTGGGGCCGGCCGTCATCGTGGAGGTGCCCAGTGCTGGGTCCTGTGCTGCTCGCCGCGTCCCGCAGCGACGCCATCCGCCGTCTCGTCTCGGCCGCGCCGGGCACCAAGCAGGTGGTCGCCCGCTTCATCGCCGGCGAGACCCTCGACCAGGTCATCCCGATCGTGAAGGACGCCGCGGCCGAGGGGCTGGAGGTCACCCTCGACGTGGTCGGCGAGGACATCACCACGGTCGAGCAGTCGTACGCCGCCCGCGACGCCTACCTCGCGCTGATCGAGCGCCTCAAGGAGCTCGATCTCGGTGTGAAGGCCGAGATGTCGGTCAAGCTCTCCATGTTCGGCCAGGCGCTGGAGGGCGGCCACGAGCTGGCGCTCGCCAACGTCCGCCCGGTCGTCGAGGCCGCCGCCGCTATCGGCACCACGGTCACGCTCGACGCCGAGGACCACACCACCCTCGACTCGATGTTCGCGATCCACGAGGAGCTGCGGCGCGACTTCCCGCAGACCGGCTGCGTCATCCAGGCGTACCTCTTCCGCACCGAGGACGACGCCCGCCGCCTCGCCGCGGCCGGCAGCCGGGTGCGTATTGTGAAGGGTGCGTACAAGGAGCCCGCCTCCGTCGCGTACCAGGACAAGGCCGAGATCGACAAGGCGTACGTCCGCATCGTCAAGATCCTGATGGCGGGTGAGGGCTACCCGATGATCGGCTCGCACGACCCGCGGCTGATCGCCATCTCGCAGGAACTGGCCCGGCAGGCGGGGCGCAAACTGGACGAGTACGAGTTCCAGATGCTCTACGGCATCCGCAGTGAGGAGCACGTCCGGCTGGCCGCCGAGGGCCACCGGATGCGGGTCTACACCGCGTACGGGACCGACTGGTACGGCTACTTCATGCGACGCCTCGCCGAGAAGCCCGCCAACCTGCTGTTCTTCGCCCGGTCCATCCTCACCAAGGGCTGAGCCGCCCGATCCCCCCTGACGAGCCCCGAAGGAGAAACGGAACCCATGGACGCCGTTACCCAGGTCCCCGCCCCGGTCAATGAGCCGGTGCACAGCTACGCCCCCGGTTCCCCCGAGCGCGCCCGTCTCGAGGCCAAGCTCAAGGAGCTGGCGGGCAACCCCATCGACCTGCCGATGACGATCAACGGCGAGAAGCGGATGGGCGGCGGCGAGCCGTTCCAGGTCGTGCAGCCGCACAACCACGCCGCCGTGCTCGGCACGTTCAACAACGCCACGCGGCAGGACGCGCAGGACGCCGTCGACGCCGCGCTCGCCGCCGCCCCGGCCTGGCGCGCGATGTCCTTCGACGACCGCGCCGCGATCATCCTGCGCGCGGCCGAGCTGCTGGCGGGCCCCTGGCGCGAGACGCTGGCCGCCTCCACCATGCTGGGCCAGTCGAAGACCGCGCAGCAGGCCGAGATCGACACCCCGTGCGAGCTCGTCGACTTCTGGCGCTTCAACGTGCACTTCGCGCGCCAGATACTCGCCGAGCAGCCGGTCGCCAACTCCACCGGCGTGTGGAACCGCAGCGACCACCGGCCGCTGGAGGGCTTCGTCTACGCGATCACGCCCTTCAACTTCACCGCCATCGCCGGCAACCTGCCGACCGCCCCGGCCCTGATGGGCAACGTGGTCGTCTGGAAGCCGTCCCCGACCCAGACCCACTCCGCCGTGCTGCTGATGCAGCTGCTGGAGGAGGCGGGCCTGCCCAAGGGCGTCATCAACCTGGTGACCGGTGACGGCCTCGCCGTCTCCGAGGTGGCCCTGAACCACCCCGAGCTGGCCGGCATCCACTTCACCGGTTCGACCAAGACCTTCCAGTACCTCTGGAAGACGGTCGGCAACAACATCGAGAACTACCGGTCCTACCCGCGCCTGGTCGGCGAGACCGGCGGCAAGGACTTCGTCGTCGCCCACCCGAGCGCCGACCGCGCCATCCTGAAGACCGCGCTGACCCGTGGCTCCTTCGAGTTCCAGGGCCAGAAGTGCTCGGCCTCCTCCCGTGCCTACATCCCGCGTTCCATCTGGGAGGACGGCTTCAAGGAGGAGTTCGCGGCCGAGGTCGACGGCATCACCATGGGTGACGTCACCGACCTGTCGAACTTCATCGGCGCCGTCATCGACGACCGCTCCTTCGCGAAGAACAAGGCCGCGATCGACCGCGCCAAGGCCGACCCGAGCTGCACGATCGTCGCCGGTGGCACGTACGACGACTCCGTCGGCTACTTCGTCCGCCCGACGGTCATCGAGTGCACCGACCCGGCGAACGAGGTCTTCACGACCGAGTACTTCGGCCCGATCCTCGCCGTGCACGTCTACGAGGACGGCGACTTCGACGCGATGCTGGCGCAGATGGAGTCCGTCTCGGCGTACGCCCTGACCGGCTCGGTCATCGCGCAGGACCGCGCCGCGGCCGCCGACGCGATGGAGAAGCTGCGCTTCGCCGCGGGCAACTTCTACATCAACGACAAGTCGACGGGTGCCGTCGTCGGCCAGCAGCCCTTCGGCGGCGGCCGCGCCTCGGGCACGAACGACAAGGCCGGTGCCGCGTCCAACCTGATGCGCTGGACGTCGACCCGCTCCATCAAGGAGACCCTGGTCCCGCCGACCGACTACCGCTACCCGCACATGGGCTGACCTGCCCTTCACTGATCCCCGCCCCCGTCCGGCCCCCCAGCCGGGCGGGGGCGGCGTCATGTCCCGGGCACGCCCGCCGTCTCAGATAGTAGGAAGACCGAGTATTCGGGGAGACACCGCCGCCGCCCTGTCCTAGCGTGGAGGAAGCCGAAACTTCCGCTCCATCGAGCGACAGCGGCCCCGGCCGGTGTGCCCCGAGCAGGTGATCCCTGCGGCACCCGCCCCGCGCCCTCCTCCCGGCTCCGTCCGACCCTTCTCGGGGATCAGCCAGACGACTCAGTAAGAGGAGACGTGACTTCCATGCCCGAAACCGCAGCCCGCAGGACCCGCCGCACGCCCCGTCCGGCCGAGAGCGCCGAGCACAAGGCCGACCGGGTGAACGCCGCCGCAGCGCTCCAGCGCGCGCTGGACCGACGCGACAACGGCGGCGTGACGGGTCACTAGTTCTTCGAAGCGCCCTTAGCCCTTCGACCCTCCGCTCCGCGTGACGTCGCTGTGCTAGCCCTTCGACCCTCCGCTCCGCGTCACGTCGAAGTGATCCACGCGCTCGCCGCTCTCCGCCAGCGCCGTCACCCGCAGCCGCGGCCGCGGGCCGGGCTCGGACTCGACCGCCAGGAACGAGTAGCCGGTGTAACGCACACGGGACCACTCCACCGTCTCCTTGTGCTGGCCCCCGCCCTTCACCCAGTGGTACGTGGGCACGCTCTCCTGGTCCTTGACGTGGCCCTCGTAGCTGTCCGGTGCCGGGAAGTCGTACAGCGACTTGCCGGCACCGCCCGCGGTGACGTACACGACGCCGTCGCGGGTGGAGTCGACGGAGCCGCCGATCGGGAGCTTCCTGCCGACCCCGGTGCCGCGGATCGCGTCGGTCCGCTCGTAGACGTGGTTGTGGCCGTTGATGACGAGATCGACCTTGTGCTTCTCGAAGAGCGGCAGCCACGCGTCGCGCACGCCGCCGTCCGAGGCGTGGCCGTTGGTGGTCGAGAAGGCGCAGTGGTGGAAGAAGACCACGATGAAGTCGAGGCCCCGCTGCTTGCGCAGCTCGCCCAGGCGCCGGTCGAGCCAGCGGGTCTGCTTGCCGCCGGTGTAGCCGGTGTTGGCGGTGATCTCGTACGAGACGTCGTTGGCGTCGAGCGCGACGACGCCGACGTTGCCGTAGACGAAGGAGTAGACGCCGGGCGAGTTCTTCGCGTCGATGCCGTTGCCCGGCAGCGTCCAGCGGGCGTTCTGGCCGCCGTAGCCGTCGGGGGAGTACCAGGCCTCCATGTCGTGGTTGCCGGTGGTCACCATCCAGGGCACCGACTTGGCCACCGACTCGGTCTGGGCCAGGAACTGGTCCCACACTCTGGCGTCGTAGTGGTCGGTGGGCTTGCCGGCGCCGTCGTCGTCGGCGTAGCAGATGTCACCGGCGTGCAGGTGGAAGGCCGGGTTCTGGCCCAGGATCAACTGGTCGTTGGCGAGGGCGTTGTAGCTGACGCCCTGGTCGCCGAAGGCGGTGAAGACGAACTTCTGCGCGCGTGCCGGGGCGGTGGTGAAGGTGCCTATGGTCGAGAAGTGGGCGGGGTCGGCCGGGTCGAAGCCGTCGTGGCCGACGCCGTAGTAGTAGGTCTGGCCGGGGCGGAGGTTGTCGAGGGCGGCGTGCAGATAGACCTGGTCGACGGCCGGGAGCTTCTTGGACAGCGCCGGGGTGTGCAGGTCCCGCACCTCCGCGTCGATGCGGTGGCTGAGGTCCCAGGGCTTCAGGCCCACCCGCAGATACGGCCGCCTGACGGCGAACGGCACCTGCCAGGAGACCCGCATCTGCGTCTTGGGGTCGGCGCCGAAGGCGAGGTGGCGGCCGAAGGGCGCCACGTGCTTGCCGTCCACCTTGGTGGTCGCGGCCGAGGTGAGCAGGGTGGGGGAGAGCGCCGGTGCCGCGGCGTACGCGCTCGTACCGCCGCCGCCCAGCAGGCCCGCGCCCGCGACGGCGCCCGCCGTCACGGCTCCGGCGCGGAGCATGCCGCGCCGCGTCAGCTTGGTCCGCAGATATTCGTGCTGCTCGGCCATCGTCATGCGGCTCGCGAGCTTGTCGGGGATGCCTACCCGTGGTGTGTCCATGACGCAGAACGTGCCAGGGATCGGCGACCTGAATGAGGACTTTGCATGAACGCGACCTATACGAATCGCAATCTGTCCGTATGGTGGACGCGGTGTGTCATCCAGCGGGACGGCGGAGTACGGTCCGGTCATGTCTCGCAGCCTTCGCCTCGCAGTCATCCCCGGTGACGGAATCGGCCGGGAAGTCGTCGCCCAGGGCCTCAAGGTCCTTGGTGCCGTGCTCCCTTCGGACGTCAAGCTGGAGACCGAGGAATACGACCTCGGTGCCCGCCGCTGGCATGCCACCGGCGAGACCCTGCCGGACGCCGAGCTGGAGTCCCTCAAGCGGCACGACGCGATCCTGCTCGGCGCGATCGGCGACCCCTCCGTCCCCTCCGGGGTGCTGGAGCGCGGGCTGCTGCTCAAGCTGCGGTTCGCCTTCGACCACTACGTGAACCTGCGCCCGTCGAAGCTCTTCCCCCGCACCGCCACCCCGCTCGCCGGCCGCCCCGAGATCGACTTCGTCGTCGTACGCGAGGGCACCGAGGGCCCGTACACCGGCAACGGCGGCAGTCTGCGCACCGGCACCCCCGCCGAGGTGGCCACCGAGGTCAGTGTCAACACCGCGTACGGCGTGGAGCGCGTGGTGCGCGACGCCTACGAGCGCGCCCGCACGCGGCCCCGCAAGAAGCTCACGCTCGTGCACAAGAACAACGTCCTCGTGCACGCCGGCCACCTCTGGAAGAGCATTTTCGACCGGGTCGGCGAGGAATACCCCGAGGTCACCACCGACTATCTGCACGTCGACGCCGCGACGATCTTCTTCGTCACCCAGCCCGAGCGCTTCGACGTGATCGTCACCGACAACCTCTTCGGTGACATCCTCACCGACCTCGCGGCCGCCGTCACCGGTGGCATCGGCCTCGCCGCCTCCGGCAACATCAACCCCGGCGGCGCCTTCCCGTCGATGTTCGAGCCGGTCCACGGCTCCGCGCCGGACATCGCGGGCACCGGCAAGGCGGACCCCACGGCCACCGTCCTGTCCGTGGCCCTGCTGCTGCGCCACCTCGGCCACGAGAGCGAGGCGGCGCGCATCGAGACCGCCGTGAGCGAGGATCTCGCGGAGCGCGGCAACGCCTTCCGCACCACGGACCAGATCGGTGACGCGCTCGCGCTGCGAGTAGCCGCCGGCTAGTCCCACCTGCTGTGCTACCGCGCGGTTGGGTGCGACCATCGACCCCGGGCCGCGTAACACATTTTCCGTCCACGGCCCCACGAGCGATAATCGAACGTGGGGCCGCGGTACGAGGGGAATCTCGGACGTCCCGTACCGAACGGGACGGAGCTTGAGTTCGCGGTCCGCCACACACAAAGGTGAAGGACACGGATTCATGACGACGCCCACGATCGAGCTCAAGCCTTCCTCGCACCCGCTGTCGGACGCCGAGCGGGAACGGATCCTGGCCGACCCCGGTTTCGGCCGCCACTTCACCGACCACATGGTGACCATCAAGTGGACCGAGGGACGCGGCTGGCACGACGCCCAGCTCGTCCCGTACGCGCCGCTGTCGATCGACCCCGCGAACATGACGCTGCACTACGCGCAGACGATCTTCGAAGGCGCCAAGGCGTACCGCCAGCCCGACGGTTCGGTCGCCATCTTCCGCCCGGAGGAGAACGCCAAGCGCCTCCAGGCGTCCGCGCGCCGCCTGGCCATGCCCGAGCTGCCCGTCGAGACCTTCATCGAGGCGTGCGACGCGCTCGTCACCCAGGACAAGGCGTGGGTGCCGAGCTCCGGCGAGGCCTCTCTCTACCTCCGCCCCTTCATGTTCGCCACGGAGGTCGGCCTGGGCGTCCGCCCGGCCAACGAATACCTCTTCGTCGTCATCGCCTCGCCCGCCGGCGCCTACTTCCCGGGCGGCGTCAAGCCCGTCTCCGTGTGGCTCTGCGAGGAGTACGTGCGCGCCGCTCCCGGCGGCACGGGCGCCGCGAAGGCCGGCGGCAACTACGCCGCCTCCCTCGTCGCCCAGGCCCAGGCCGCCGACAAGGGCTGCGACCAGGTGGTCTGGCTGGACGCCCTCGAGCGCCGCTGGATCGAGGAGATGGGCGGCATGAACCTGTACTTCGTGTACGGAGACAAGATCGTCACCCCGGAGCTCACCGGCTCCCTGCTGCCGGGCATCACCCGCGCCTCGCTGATGACGATCGCCGCCGACCTCGGCTACGAGGTCACCGAGGGCCGGATCTCCGTCGACGACTGGAAGAACGGCAACGCCGACGGCACCCTCACCGAGGTCTTCGCCTGCGGCACCGCCGCCGTGATCACCCCGGTCGGCTCGGTCAAGTCCACGCGCGCCGACTGGACGGTGGCCGACGGCAAGCCCGGCGAGGTCACCATGAAGCTCCGCAAGGCGCTCCTCGACATCCAGACCGGCGCCACCCCGGACACCCACGGCTGGATGCACCCGCTCGGCGGCTGAGACCGCTCCGGCAGTGCGTACTTGCGTGCGCGGTGATCACAACGCACGCAAGTACGCATGATCGTTGTCGCTCGGACCCTTGTCCGAAACCCCGCTGTTCCGCCACCGTGATCGACCATGGGACAGCACTGGAAGAAGATCTGGGTCGGCTCGGCCGGCAACATGGTCGAGTGGTTCGACTGGTTCGTCTACGCGAGCTTCGCGACCTACTTCGCGGGAGCCTTCTTCCCCGCGGGCAATGACACCGCCAAGCTCATGAACACCGCGGGCATCTTCGCGGTGGGCTTCTTCATGCGGCCGGTCGGCGGCTGGCTGCTCGGCCGGGTCGGCGACCGCAAGGGCCGCAAGGCGGCGCTCACCCTGACCGTCTCGCTGATGTCGGCGTCCGCCGTGCTGATCGCCGTCGCCCCCACCTACGCGGTCGCGGGCTACGGCGGCGTCGCCGTCCTCCTCGTCGCCCGGCTGCTCCAGGGCCTCTCCGTCGGCGGCGAGTACGCGGCCAGTGCCACCTATCTCACCGAGGCGTCCGCGCCGGGCCGCCGCGGCTTCGCCTCCAGCTTCCAGTACGTCTCGATGACCGCGGGCCAGATCCTCGGCCTCGCCCTCCAGATCATCCTCCAGCACACCCTCTCCAACGGCGAACTGCACAGCTGGGGCTGGCGCATCCCCTTCGTCGTCGGCGCGCTCGGTGCCGCCGTCATCTTCTATCTGCGGCGCAACATGCTGGAGACGGAGGCCTACGAGGAGATCGGCGAGGCGGACGCGGCGGAGCGGGAGGAACGCGGCACGATCCGCGCGCTGCTGCGGCACAAGCGGGAGGCGTTCCTCGTCGTCGCGCTCACCATGGGCGGCACGGTCGCGTATTACACGTACACCACCTACCTCACGAAATACCTCTCCAACAGCGCGGGCCTGTCCAAGCAGACCGCGACCCTGGTCAGCTTCTGCGCGCTGATCGTCTTCGCCTGTCTCCAGCCGCTCGCCGGGGCGCTCTCGGACCGCGTCGGCCGCCGCCCGCTGCTGATCACCTTCGCGGTGGGCTCCACGTTCCTCACCGTGCCGATCATGACCATGCTCAAGCACGCGGGCTCCTTCTGGCCCGCGCTCGGCCTGTCGCTGCTCGCCCTCGTCGTCGTCACCGGCTACACGTCGATCAACGCGTGCGTGAAGGCCGAACTCTTCCCGACCGCCATCCGCTCCCTCGGCGTCGCCCTGCCGTACGCCGTGGCCAACGCCCTCTTCGGCGGCACGGCGGAGTACGTGGCCCTGTGGTTCAAGAACGCGGGCGTGGAATCGGGCTTCTATTGGTATGTGGCGGGCTGCGCGGCCGTCTCCCTGGTCGTCTATCTGACGATGCGCGAGACGCGGGACATCGACCTGAAGGGGAAGCGGCGCGAGGAGGCGACCCGCTCGCCCGAGGTGACCGCATCGTGAGACCGGGCCGCACCAGGAGCGGCCTCGTGCCAAGATGGCCCCGTGCTTCACCTCGCCATGATTATGGGCAGTGAGCGCGCCGGTCCGCAGTGACCCCGCCGTACTCACGACGTACGGCGCGGCCACCGTCGTCCCAGACCCGCGCGCAGACCTCTCGCACCCGCGAGAGGTCTTTTCGTTTCCCGGCACCACCTCCGCCGGAGCCGAGGGCGCGCGACCATGAGGGGACGGTGGAACCGGTCAGTCCGGTAGACCGAGATCCGACAGGAGCCAGAGCAGCATGACGGACGCAACCGACGACAGCTTCCACGTCTTCGACACCACCTTGCGTGACGGCGCGCAGCGCGAAGGCATCAACCTCACCGTCGCGGACAAGCTGACCATCGCCCGGCACCTGGACGACTTCGGCGTCGGCTTCATCGAGGGCGGCTGGCCGGGCGCGAACCCCCGGGACACCGAGTTCTTCCAGCGGGCCCGCGAGGAGATCGACTTCAAGCACGCGCGGCTCGTCGCGTTCGGCGCGACCCGCAAGGCGGGCATCCGCGCCGAGGACGACCCGCAGGTCGCGGCGCTCCTCGCCTCGGGCGCACCCGTCATCACGCTGGTCGCCAAGTCCCACGACCGCCATGTCGAACTCGCCCTGCGCACCACGCTGGAGGAGAACCTCGCGATGGTGCGCGACACCGTCTCCTACCTCCGGGCGCAGGGCCGGCGCGTCTTCGTCGACTGCGAGCACTTCTTCGACGGCTACCGCGCGAACTCCCGCTACGCGACGCAGGTCGTGCGCACCGCGCACGAGGCGGGCGCCGACGTGGCCGTCCTCTGCGACACCAACGGCGGCATGCTGCCCGCACAGGTCGAGGCCGTCGTGCGCACCGTGGCCGCCGACACCGGGGCGCGGCTCGGCATCCACGCGCAGGACGACACGGGCTGCGCGGTCGCCAACACCCTCGCCGCCGTGGACGCGGGCGCGACGCACGTGCAGTGCACGGCCAACGGCTACGGCGAGCGCGTCGGCAACTCCAACCTCTTCCCGGTCGTCGCCGCCCTGGAGCTCAAGTACGGCCGCAAGGTGCTGCCCGAGGGCTCGCTCGCCGAGATGACCCGGATCTCGCACGCCATCGCCGAGGTCGTCAACCTCACGCCCTCCACCCACCAGCCCTACGTCGGCGTCTCCGCCTTCGCGCACAAGGCCGGGCTGCACGCTTCCGCGATCAAGGTCGACCCGGACCTCTACCAGCACATCGACCCGGAGCGCGTCGGCAACACCATGCGGATGCTGGTCTCCGACATGGCCGGCCGGGCCTCCATCGAGCTCAAGGGCAAGGAGCTGGGGATCGACCTGGGCGACGACCGCGAGCTGATCGGCCGCGTCGTCGAGCGCGTCAAGGAGCGGGAACTGGCGGGGTACACCTACGAAGCGGCCGACGCCTCCTTCGAGTTGCTGCTGCGCCAGGAGACGGAGGGCCGGGCGCGCCGCTACTACCGGGTGGAGTCCTGGCGCGCCATCGTCGAGGACCGCCCGGACGGCACGCACGCCAACGAGGCGACGGTGAAGCTGTGGGCCAAGGGCGAGCGCATCGTCGCCACCGCCGAGGGAAACGGCCCGGTCAACGCCCTGGACCGGGCCCTGCGCGTGGCCCTGGAACGCATCTATCCCCAGCTCGCGGCCCTGAAGCTCACCGACTACAAGGTCCGCATCCTGGAAGGCAGCCTGGGCACGGGCTCCATCACCAGGGTCCTGGTCTCGACGAGCGACGAGAGCGGCGAGTGGTCGACGGTGGGCGTGGCGGAGAACGTCATCGCGGCGTCGTGGCAGGCACTGGATGACGCTTACGCGTACGGCTTGCGGAGGGCGGGGGTGGAACCGCAGGAGTAGGGGGCAAAGGGTGCGTAACCGGTCCGGCGTTTGAGGACAACGCGGCGAAGCCGTGTTGCGGGGTCCGGGGCGGAGCCCCGGTTTCGGGAAGGGGCGGGGCTGGGGAACAATCGCCGCCGCAGGCGCCCAACCCACCCGCCCCCGGGGCCGGGGCGGATCCGTGCCGGGGGCCCGGGGCACGCGCCCCGGTTTCGGGAAGGGGCGGGTAGGGGAAATCCCCCGCCCACCTCAGCCGTACACAACCCCCACCCCGCCCTCCAGCAACCCGTACGCCACCTCCGCATCCGCACAAGCAACAGGCAACACCTCCCCCGCACTCAACCCACCGTTCAGCCGCGCCCAGTTCACCCGCGCCAACCGCTGCTGCACCGCCACGATCTGCGCCGCGGCCAGCCGGGCCGTGAGCTCGTCGCCACCGGTCTCGGCGAGCACTGAGGCCAGCTCCTCCTCGTCCCGCTCCGCGTACCGCACCAGCCGCGCCACCAGGCTCGGCGTCGTGAAGACCATGTCGTGGAAGGCCAGCACGGCGGGGTGGTCGCAGAGGCCCGTGACCGGGTCGTGTGCTTCGAGGCGGTCGAGGAAGTGCGTGCGCAGCGCGGCCAGCGGCGACTGCCCGGCCGCCCGCTCCCGCACCACGCGGGCCGCTTCGCCCTGGTGATCGGCGATGCGGTGCAGGACGAGGTCTTCCTTGGACGGGAAATAGCGGAAGAGCGTCGGCTTGGATACCTCCACCGCGGCGGCCACGTCCGCGACCGACACCTGGTCGAAGCCGCGCGCGAGGAAGAGCTCGATCGCCGTCTCGGACAGCGCCTGTCGTGTGCGCTGCTTCTTGCGTTCCCGCAGTCCGGTCTCGTCAGTCACGGATTCACTCTATCAGGTCGCGTTACCCGGAATCGTTTGTTACTCGGTTGCATTTTCTCTCCGCGAGGGCTTTGATGGACGCATCGAACGACGGAGGGACACCGCATGACCACCACCGCAGTGCTGATCGTGGGCGCCGGGCCGACGGGGCTGACGCTGGCCTGCACGCTCGCCCGGGCCGGGATCCCGGTGCGGATCGTCGACAAGTCGCCCGAATTCCACGGGGGTTCGCGCGGCAAGGGGCTCAACCAGCGCAGCCGGGAAGTGCTCGCGGACCTCGGCATGGGGGAGGAGTGCACCGCGGCGGGCAACCCCCGCCTGATCTACCGCAAGTACCGGGACGGCGCCGTGATCGCCGACCATGTGCCCCAGGAGGACGCGGCCCCCACGCCCGACGTGCCGTACGCGACGGGGCTGTGGATACCCCAGTGGCGGACGGAGGAGATCCTCCGGACGAAGCTCGCGTCGTACGGCGTCCGGGTCGAACTCGGCACCGAGGTCACCGAGTTCACGCAGGACGAGTCCGGGGTGACGGCCGCGCTGGCGGACGGGCGGCGCGTCCGGGCCTCGTATCTCGTGGGCTGCGACGGCGCCCGCGGCATGGTCCGCAAGGCGCTCGGGCTGGCCTTCGACGGGGAGACCGCGCCGGAGCTGGCCCTCGTCGGGGACGTCGAGGTCGAGGGCGGCCTGGACCGGGGTTACTGGCACCAGTGGATCGACGAGGACGGCGCCGTCCTGCTCTGCCCCCTGCCCGGCACCGAGCGCTGGCAGCTCCAGAGCTCACCGGAGCGCGACGCCGAGGGGCGGTACGAGGAGCCGTCCCTGGAGCTGTTCCAGCGGCAGCTCGACCGGCACGCGCGGATACCGGGGCTGCGGCTGACCAACCCGGGCTGGCTCTCCACCTATCGCGTCAACGTCCGGATGGCCGAGCGTTTCCGGGTCGGCCGGGTCTTCCTCGCGGGCGACGCCGCCCACATCCACTCGATCGCCGGCGGCCTCGGCATGAACACCGGCATCCAGGACGGTTACAACCTCGGCTGGAAGCTCGCGCTCGTCGCGAACGGCCTGGCGGGGGAGGCGTTGTTGGAGACCTATGAGGAGGAGCGGCTGCCGGTGGCCGCCTGGACCTTGAAGATCACCAACGAGCGGCTGCGGGCCGTCATGGAGGGGACGCGGAAGGCGGGGGTCGGCACGGAGGCGGGAGCCGGCCGGGACCTCACGACCCTGGGCGTCGGCTATGCCTGGAGTTCGCTGGCGTGGGGCGGGCGGGCGGCGGGGGAGCGGGCACCGGACGCGCCGTGCCGCGACGCCGCGACCGGCGAGCCGGTCGGGCTCTTCGAGGTCTTCGCGGGCCCCCGGTTCACCCTGCTGGGCTTCGGTCCGCGCAGCGCCGACGCGCTAGCGAGGGTGTCGGCCGCCTGCGGCACCCTGGTCCGCACGTGCCTGGTCGACGGGGGCGGGGAGGGGCTGGCGGATCCCGATGGGCACGCGTGGAGGGCGTACGGCATGGCGGGACGGGAGGAGCCGGCCGCGGACGGGCCGGGGAAGGAAGGCGCGGGCGGCCTGGTGCTGGTGCGGCCCGACAACCACATCGCGTGGACGGCGGCGGTGGACCGAGGCGCTGAGGTCGTCGACCGTCTGGAGCGCCTCGGCCGCTGACACCGCACCGGGTCAGGCCGACGGAGCGGACTTGACGGCGGAGATGTCGAAGGTCAGCTTCACCTTGTCGCTGACCATCACACCACCGGTCTCCAGGGCGGCGTTCCAGGTCAGGCCCCAGTCGGAGCGCAGGATCTCGGCACTGCCCTCGAAGCCGACCCGCTCGTTGCCGTAGACGTCGGTGGCCGAGCCGTTGAACTCCAGGTCGATGGAGAGGGGGCGGGTGACGTCCTTGATGGTGAGGTCGCCGGTGATGCGGTAGCGGTCGCCGCCGAGCTGCTGGGCGGTGGTGGAGCGGAAGGTCATCAGCGGGAAGCGCTCGGCCTCGAAGAAGTCGGCGCCGCGCAGGTGGGCGTCGCGGTCCTTCATGCCGGTGTCCACACTCTCGATCCGCACGTCCAGGGAGGCGGTGGAGCGGGAGGGGTCGGAGCCGTCGAGGCGCAGGGTGCCCTCGTGCTCGGTGAACGAGCCCTTGACGTTGGTGACCATGGCGTGGCGGACGGTGAAGCCGATGCTGCTGTGGGTCGGGTCGACGGTGTATTCGCCGGTCAGGGCGGCCAGCGCGGGGTCCACGGCGAGGGCGGTGGCCGAGGTGCCGGACGTGTCGAGGGTGGCGGTGGCCGTGGAGGTGCCGCGCTTGCGGGTGAAGAGTGCCATGACTGCTCCTGGGGAAGGAAGGTGGTTGTTGAAGGTTCAACGAGAACGACGGTAGCGCGATCTGGTTCAAGTTTCAACATCCCGCGAGAGGGGTTTTCCGGAAGTGATTTCAGGGAGTGATTTCCTGGCGCATTCCGATCCGGGTGCGGTCGTGTCCCTTGTGAGCCCTGCCGGGGCGTGCCACGGTGTGCCCTCCCCGTCCTCTCCGCGCCTCCCCGATCGCCCCGTGCCCCTGATCGCACGCTCGGCCCGCACCGCTCACGGGGGTGCCGTGCCCCGTCGGCACCCCGCGTCGCACCGTCCATGCCGGCCTCCGTGGCCACCGCGGTCCTTGTCGCCACTGCCCCTGTCACCACTGCCCCTTTCTCCGCCGTCCCTGCCGTCGCAGTCCCTGTCGTCCCTGTCCGTGGGAAGGACCCCGCCGTGCCGACCGTCCCCGCCTGGACCCGTCGTGGATTCCTCGCCGCCTCCGCCGCCGGTGCGCTCGGCCTCACCTTCGCCGGGCCGGGCGAGGACTTCCCGGCGCTGCGGCGGCGGTGGCGCGCCATCATGCTCGGCACCGGGTTCGACGCCACCGCCGAGCCCTATGCCACCGTCCTGCGGAACGCCGGGGAGCTGGCCCGCACCCACCGCGCGAGCATGAGACCGGCGCCCGGCTCGCTCTGGCCCGACGCCCCCTTCGACCCGCCGAGCGGGATCACCCAGAGCTTCGCCCGGCTGCACACCATGGCCCAGGCGTACGCCCAGCCCGGCACGGGGCTCACGGGGGACACCGGCCTCGCCACCGACGTCCTCACCGGCCTCGACCACGTGCGGGAGCGCGTCTACCACGCGGGCACCACGCGGTACGGCAACTGGTGGGAGTGGCAGATCGGCAGCCCGCGGCTGCTCCTCGACACCCTGACGCTCCTTCACGACGAGGCCGGTCCCGAGCGGCGCGCCGGATGCCTGGACGCGGTCGGCCACTTCGTCCCCGACTCCGAGCTCGGCCACTACTCCGGCACCAGCACCGGGGCCAACCGCGTCGACCTGTGCCGCGTCGTCGCCCTGCGCGGCATCCTCGGCGCGGACCCCGGCAGGACCGCGCTCGCCCGCGACGCCCTCTCGCCCGTCTTCCCCTATGTCACCAAGGGGGACGGGCTCTACGCCGACGGTTCCTTCGTCCAGCACACCTGGGTCGCCTACTCCGGCACATACGGCCAGGTCCTGCTCGACGGCCTCGGGCGGCTCTTCGCCCTGCTGCGAGGGTCGCCCTGGGAAGTCACGGACCCGGCCGCGCGGCACATCCACGACAGCGTCGAGAACGCCTACGCGCCCCTGATCCACAACGGCCTGATCATGGACAGCGTCTCCGGCCGCGCCATAAGCCGGGGCGTACAGCGCGCCGACCCCCGGGGGCTGACGCAGAGCGACCGGCAGCGCGGCCACGCGGTCGTCGCCGCCATCGCCCTGCTCGCGAGCGGCGCGGCCCCGGCCGACCGGGACCGCTGGTACGCGCTGATCAAGGGCTGGGCGGAGCGCGGCACCGGCCTGCGGACCGACCCGCAGTTCGGCGTCGCCGATCTCGCCCGCCTCGCGGCCGCCCTCGACGCCCCGGGCCCGGCCGCGCCCGAGCCCGTCGGCCACCGGCTGTTCGCCGCCATGGACCGGGCCGTGCACCGCCGCCCCGGCTGGACCGTCAACATCGCCATGGCCTCCGACCGCATCACCCACTACGAGAACGGCAACGGCGAGAACCCCCGCGGCTGGCACACCGGCGCCGGAATGCTCTCCTGGTGGGCGGCGCCGGACGGCGACGGGCAGTACACGGACGCCTTCTGGCCCACCGTCGACCCCTACCGGCTGCCCGGGACGACCGTCTCCGCCAAGCGGCTCGCCGACAACGAAGGCGGCGGCTGGGGCGCGCCCAGACCCGCCGTGCGCTGGGTGGGCGGTGTCACCGACGGGGAGTTCGCGGCCGTCGGGCAGCACCTCAAGGGGCTCGCCTCCACCCTGGAGGCCCGTAAGTCCTGGTTCTGTGCGGCCGACGCGGTCGTCTGCCTCGGCGCGGGCATCACCGCCCGCGACGGCACCCCCGTGGAAACGGTCGTCGACAACCGCGCCCTGGGGGAGCGAGGGGTGCCGCTGCTGACCGTCGACGGTGAACCGCAGGCAGCCACCGCCGGCTGGTCG
The DNA here is from genome assembly GCF_042895325.1 of Streptomyces sp. NPDC001407. NCBI lineage: Bacteria > Bacillati > Actinomycetota > Actinomycetes > Kitasatosporales > Streptomycetaceae > Streptomyces > Streptomyces sp. NPDC001407. The sequence continues at coordinate 72,379 of NZ_JBIAWF010000001.1, read as the reverse complement.
CGGTCCTACGCCCGCGCCCGCTGGGCCCACCTCGCGGGCCACGGTGGCTACGTCTTCCCGGGCGGCGCACCCCTGGACGCCTTGTGCGAGGCACGCTCGGGTGCCTGGCACGACATCAACTCCGGCGGCAGCCCCGATCCGCTGACCCGGCGTTATCTCACCCTGCTCTGCCCCCACGGCACGGACCCGGACGGCGCCGCCTACGCGTATCTGCTGCTGCCCGGCGCCGGGCAGCGTGCCGTGGCGGCGCGGGCGGCCGACCCGCACTGGCTCACGGTGCTCGCCAACTCCCCGGCCTGCCAGGCGATTCGCATCCCCTCGCTCGGCCTCACCGCCGCCAACTTCTGGGCGGCGGGCGCCACCGGCCCGGCCGAGGCCCTCGCCGTCACGGCCCCGGCCGCCGTGCTCGTCAGGCAGGCCCCGGCCGCGCGCGGGCGGACCGCGACCCTCCACCTCGCCGAGCCGCCGCGCACGGGCGCCCCCGTCGACCTCACCTGGCGCCGCCCGGTGCGCCGGGTCACCGCCCACGACCCCTCGGTGCGAGTGCTGGCCACGGGTGACACGCTGCGGATCAGGGTGACCCCGGGCACGGCCTGCGCCACCCACCGCTGTACGGTCGAGCTGGCGTGATCATGGGGACGGCGCCTTCGCGCGAGAAAGCCGTCAAGTTGGCCAGTCTACGGCTCCTGGCTCGGTCTTTTGTGAGGTATTCACAACGGGTACCCCCTATTGGGGGTGGGTCGGACCCCAGTCACTGTGCGCTTCTGTGACGCCTGCCCACCAAATCGCACAGGACGTTGTATGGAACCGACATGAGTTTCCGGCCGTTCCGCCGCGTACCGTCTATGCATGAGCAATCTCGAAGGTGCGCCCGTAGAGGCGAGTGACGTCCGTGGGCGCGTCGCCGAGCTGCACGCCATCCGCGAGCAGGTTCGGCGTGGTCCGAGCGAGCGGGCGACCCAGGCCCAGAAGGCCAAGGGGAAGCTGACGGCCCGGGAGCGGATCGACCTGCTCCTGGACGAGGGGTCGTTCTCCGAGGTGGAGCCGCTGCGGCGGCACCGGGCTTCGGGGTTCGGACTGGAGAGCAAGAAGCCCTACACCGACGGTGTGATCACCGGCTGGGGCACCGTCCACGGCCGTACGGTCTTCGTCTACGCCCACGACTTCCGGATCTTCGGCGGTGCGCTCGGCGAGGCGCACGCCACCAAGATCCACAAGATTATGGACATGGCCATCTCGGCCGGGGCGCCCCTGGTGTCCCTGAACGACGGCGCCGGCGCCCGCATCCAGGAGGGCGTCTCGGCGCTCGCCGGCTACGGCGGGATCTTCCAGCGCAACACCCGGGCCTCCGGCGTCATCCCGCAGATCAGCGTGATGCTCGGCCCCTGCGCCGGTGGCGCGGCCTACAGCCCGGCGCTCACGGACTTCGTCTTCATGGTCCGTGAGACCTCGCAGATGTTCATCACCGGCCCCGACGTCGTGCGCGCCGTCACCGGCGAGGAGATCAGCCAGAACGGCCTGGGCGGCGCGGACGTGCACGCCGAGACCTCCGGCGTGGCCCACTTCGCCTACGACGACGAGGAGACGTGCCTGGAGGAGGTGCGCTACCTCCTGTCGCTGCTGCCGCAGAACAACCGGGAGAACCCGCCCCGCGTGGCGAGCGAGGACCCCGCCGACCGCGTCGGCGAGGCCCTCCTCGACCTGGTCCCGGCCGACGGCAACCGCCCGTACGACATGCGCAAGGTCATCGAGGAGCTCGTCGACGACGGCGAGTACCTGGAGGTCCACGAGCGCTGGGCCACCAACATCATCTGCGCGCTGTCCCGGCTGGACGGCCAGGTCGTCGGCATCGTCGCCAACCAGCCGCAGTCCCTCGCCGGTGTCCTGGACATCGAGGCGAGCGAGAAGGCCGCCCGCTTCATCCAGATGTGCGACGCCTTCAATATCCCGATCATCACTCTTCTGGACGTACCGGGCTTTCTCCCCGGCGTCGACCAGGAGCACGGTGGAATCATCCGCCACGGCGCCAAGCTGCTGTACGCGTACTGCAACGCCACGGTGCCGCGGATCTCGGTGATCCTGCGCAAGGCGTACGGCGGCGCGTACATCGTCATGGACTCCCAGTCCATCGGCGCCGACCTCACCTACGCCTGGCCGACCAACGAGATCGCCGTCATGGGCGCCGAGGGCGCGGCCAACGTGATCTTCCGCAAGCAGATCGCCGAGGCGGACGACCCCGAGGCCATGCGGGCGCGGATGGTCAAGGAGTACAAGGCTGAGCTCATGCACCCGTACTACGCCGCCGAGCGCGGGCTGGTGGACGACGTGATCGACCCGGTCGAGACCCGGTCGGTGCTCATCAGGTCGCTGGCGATGCTCGCCACGAAGCACGCGGACCTGCCCTCCCGCAAGCACGGCAACCCGCCCCAGTAAGGGAGTCACAGCATGGAGAACACGCTCGTACGCGTCGAGAAGGGCACGGCCGACGCGGAGGAAGTGGCCGCGGTCACGGCCGTCCTGCTCGCCCGTGCGGCTGCGTTCGGCACCGACGCGGCTCCCGCGCGGCCCCGCCGCACGGCCGCCGGGTGGCGCCGCCTGGAGCGCACGCCGGGCTTCAGGGCGCCGCACAGCTGGCAGGGCTGACCCTCACCACCGCGACGCCGGACGGGCTGATCCTTCAGCCTGTCCGGCGTTTCGCGTTCCGTTCCCGAGCCCCGGGACAAGCCCCGGCATACGCAGAAGGTCCCCGCACTCCGTGAGTGTGGGGACCTTTTCGCGTCGGCGCAGCCGATCCGCTCACCGCAGGCGCGCCATCAGGGCGTGCTCGACCAGGGTGATGAGGGCGCTCTTGGCCTCGTTGCGGTGACGGGCGTCCGTCGTGATGATCGGCGCGTCCGGGCCGATCTGGAGGGCCTCGCGGACCTCCTCCGGGGTGTACGGCTGGTGGCCGTCGAAGCCGTTGAGGGCGATGACGAACGGCAGGCCGCTGTTCTCGAAGTAGTCGACCGCCGGGAAGCAGTCGGCGAGCCGGCGGGTGTCGACGAGGACGACGGCACCGATCGCGCCGCGCACCAGGTCGTCCCACATGAACCAGAAGCGGTCCTGGCCCGGGGTGCCGAAGAGGTACAGGATCAGGTCCTGGTCCAGGGTGATACGGCCGAAGTCCATGGCCACGGTCGTCGTGGTCTTGTCCGGCGCGTGCGTGAGATCGTCGATCCCCGCGGAGGCGGACGTCATCACGGCTTCGGTGCGCAGCGGGTTGATCTCCGAGACCGCGCCGACGAACGTGGTCTTGCCCACGCCGAATCCACCCGCCACCACGATCTTCGCGGAGGTGGTGGAGCGGACCGCCTCGCCGCTAGAGGTTCCGAAGTCCACTGAGCACCCTTTCGAGCAGTGTCACGTCAGGCTGGCCGCCGGCGGACTCGTCGCCGCCGGGCTGATGGATGGCGACGAGCCCGGCCTCCGCCAAGTCGGCGACGAGGATTCGGGCGACGCCGAGGGGGATGGAGAGAAGTGCCGAGATCTCGGCGACCGACTTGATCTCACGGCACAGATGGCAGATGCGCTGGTGTTCCGGCAACTGCCCTTGGAGCTGGGACGGCTGGGCCGTGGTGTGCACCAGTGCCTCGATGGCGAGCTGGTAGCGCGGCCGGGTACGGCCACCGGTCATCGCGTACGGACGGACCAGCGGATTGTGCTTCTTGCCCCCCGAGGGGGACCCCTGAGCCGCGCGCCGGTGCTGCTGTTGCTGCGGCACCTGCTGCACGTGCTGCGGTGGGCGCGGCGGCTCCGCGTGCGCTTGATGACTCGGCGCAGAAGGGAAGTTGAAGCGGTTCAGCGGGGGCTGACCCTGCTGTTCATTGCCATACGGGTAACCGCCTGGGGGCGTTGCCACGTCAATCCTCCTCCAACTCGCCTGTCTGCTGCTGGTCGCGCCACCGCACCTTATGGCGCGGTGGCGCGAAACGCACTGCCTCTTTGCTAGTTGAGAAGGCTCCCCTGCAGTTCGGCGCGGAGATCGGGCGTCAGGACGGTGCCCGCGCGGTCGACGAGGAGGGCCATCTCGTAGCCCACGAGGCCGATGTCGCACTCGGGGTGGGCGAGTACGGCCAGGGAGGATCCGTCGGAGACGGACATGATGAAGAGGAAGCCGCGTTCCATCTCCACCACGGTCTGGTTGACCGCGCCGCCCTCGAAGATCCGGGAGGCTCCGGCCGTGAGCGAGGTCAGGCCGGAGGCGACCGCCGCCAGCTGGTCCGCGCGGTCCCGCGGGAAACCTTCGGACATCGCCAGAAGGAGTCCGTCGGCGGAGACCACGACGGTGTGGGACACCCCTGGGGTGTTCTCCACGAAACTGGTGATCAACCAGTTCAGGTTCTGCGCCGCCTGGCTCATCGGGCTCACACTAACGCTCCTGATCGTAGGTGCCGCCGGGGCCGAAGCCCTGGTCGTGTTGCTCATGCTGCTCCTGCGCGGGGCCGGCGGTGTCGCCGCCCGCGCTGCGTCCCTGCTGGATGCCGCGGCGCAGATTGCTCAGCCTGCCGCGTACGTCCTCCGGGGCACGGGATATCTGGGCGCCGCCCTGGGGGGTCTGCGCCGCCTTGCCCTCGATCAGATTGGCCTTGGGCACGCGGCGGGGGAGACCGGAGGGGGTGATTCCGCCGGCTTTCGGCTCACGGAGCTGCTCGGCGCGGTGCCAGCGCTCGTCGTTCGTCGATCGCCAGTCGGGCTCGTCGCCCTCCTGCGGCTGCTGTCGGACGTCCTGCTGAGGCTGCTCCGCATCGCCGGCCCCCGCGGCGTCCTCGACTGGATCGGACTGCTGCCACTGCTTCGCGCGGCGCGGCAGACCGGACCCGGTCAGCGAGTGGGAGCCGCTCGAGGCGGGGCCCGGACGGTCGAACTCTACGCGCTCCGGCTGTGCCGTGTCAGCGGGCGCCAGGGATTCCGAATCCGCTCCGTAACCCCGCTGGGTGGCGTTCTGGTACGGACCGGACTCCTGCCACCCGCCCTGCTGGGCCTGGCCGGCGAAACCGTCGAAGCCCTGCTGCTGCCCGGGGTAACCCGGTTCCGCATAGCCGGCGTCCGAATAGCCGGGCTCGGGGTAGGCGTGCTGGGCCGTCTGCTCGTAGGGCTCGTGGCCCTGCTGCGGCGCCTGGTGCTGACCCGTCGAGTGCTGGTCCTGCTGCGGCATCGCGTGCTGCCCGGTCGAGTGCTGACCGTGCTGCGGCACCGCGTGCTGGCCCGTCGCGTGCTGACCGGGGTACGGGAGCGCGTGGCCGCCGGTGTCCTGGTCGGGCCGCTGCTCGTAAGGCTGCTGCTGAGCGGCCTGCTGCTCGTAACCCTGCTGCTCGAACGACTGCTGCTCGAACGGCTGCTGGGAGACCTGGTCCTGGAACAGCGGGCGGCCTTCGGCCACCTGCGCCTCCAGGGCCGCGCGGCGCTCCTCGCGCAGTCGCGAGCGGCCGACCGGGTCCAGCGCCGGGGCGCCGGAGTTCTCCTGCCGGGGCTCGTAGCGCGAGTCGTCGAAGCCGAGCTCGGCCGCGGTGCGGAACCGGCCGATGGGCGCCGCCTGCTGCTCGGGCACCATCCGGGAGACCGTGAAGTCGTCGCCGGACTGCTCGTCCTCGCCGCCACCACCGTGCGTGATGGCGTCCGGGAGCATCACCAGCGAGGTGGTGCCGGCCTGCTCGCCGGAGGGGCGCAGCTGGACGCGGATGCCGTGGCGGGTCGCCAGGCGGCCGACCACGAACAGGCCCATGCGCTGGGCGATCGCGACGTCCACGGACGGCGGGTTGGCCAGGCGGTGGTTGATGTCCGCGAAGTCCTCGGCGGTCAGGCCGATGCCCTTGTCGTGGATCTCGACCATGACGCGGCCGTCGGGCAGCCGGGTCGCGGTGACGCGGACCTTGGTGTGCGGGGAGGAGAAGGTGGTGGCGTTCTCCAGCAGCTCCGCGAGGAGGTGCACGAGGTCGGTCACGGCCAGGCCGTGGATCTCGGCGTCGGGGACGCCGGACAGCTCGATGCGCTCGTACGCCTCCACCTCGGAGGAGGCGGCGCGCAGCACGTCGACCAGCGGGACCGGCTGGTCCCAGCGGCGGCCGGGCTCCTCGCCGGCGAGGACCAGGAGGTTCTCGCCGTTGCGGCGCATGCGGGTGGCCAGGTGGTCCAGGCGGAAGAGGTTCTCCAGCTGGTCCGGGTCGGCCTCGTTCTCCTCCAGCTCCGTGATCAGGGTCAGCTGGCCCTCGATCAGGGACTGGTTGCGGCGCGAGAGGTTGGTGAAGATCGCGTTGACGTTGCCCCGCAGCAGCGCCTGCTCGGCGGCGAGCCGGACGGCCTCGCGGTGCACCTGGTCGAAGGCGCGGGCGACCTCGCCGATCTCGTCCCGGGTGGTGATCGGGATGGGCTGGATCCGGGTGTCCACGCGGCCGGGGTCGGTGCGCGAGAGCTGGTCGACCAGCGCGGGCAGCCGCTGCTCGGCGACGTCGAAGGCCGCGCGGCGCAGGTGGCGCATGTTGCGGCTCATCGAGCGCGCCATCATGCCGGCCACGAAGAAGGCGATGATGAGAACCGCGATCAGGATCGAGGCGTTGATGTACGCGGTCTGCTGGGCGTCGGACGAGACGCTCTCGGCCTCGTTCACCGCCTTGTCGGCCAGCTCCTTCTCGACCTCGCGGTAGGCGTCGAACTTCGCCGTGGAGGCCGTGAACCAGCTGTCCGCGGTGATGTCCGCGGCCTTCAGCTGCTTCTGCGTGCTGCCCGCCGCGATCGCGTTGAAGATCTTGTCCTGCTCGGACGTCTTGGCCTTGGTGGCCATGATGTCGTTCAGGCGGCTGATGTCGTCCTCGCCGCCGGCGGCGTCGTACTCACGCCGGGCGATGGACTCCAGGAAGTTGTACGAGATGAACGCGGTCGTCAGGGCGGCCCGGTCGGCCTCGTTCTCGACCGGCTTGACCAGCAGGTGGGTGCCGATGGAGCGCTGGAGCGACTCGGCGGCCTTCGCCAGCTCGATCGCGTAGACCATGCGGCCGTAGGAGTTGTTGCCGGTGCCCAGGCCCAGCTCGTTGGCGAAGGTCATCAGCGGCTGCTGGATCGCGCCGTAGCCGTCCTCCGACTGCACCTTCGGCAGCGCGGAGGTGAAGGCCACCTTGCGCAGCTTCGGCAGCGTCAGCTCCGCCTCGCGGAAGAGCTTCAGGCGGCGCTTGAGGGTCGGGGTGGCCGGGGCCTTGGAGACGGCCTTGTCGAACTCCGCCTTGGCGGAGTCCGTCGTGGCCTGCGCCTTCTTGACGACGGCGTCGTCGCGGTTGCCCAGCAGCATCGGCTGCGTGCTCAGGTCGCGCTCGTCGAGGACGGCGTGGGCGTACGTGGCCGCGGCACGGACCAGACGCGCGGTGTTCGCCGCGTCCTTGGCCTCGGTCCAGGTGTCCACCGAGCCCTTGACGTCGAGTCCGCCGAAGACCAGGGCCACCAGCACCGGGATCATCAGGATCGCGTTCAGGCGGACGGGCACACGCCAGTTGCGGGGCGAGAAGCGGCCGCCGCGGGCCGCGGTCGGCGGGGCGGGCGTTTCGGGCACGTCGGAAGGCGGCACCGCTGTGCGCGACGGCGGGGTGAAGTTGCCCCGCTCGTCCCGCGCCTGCTGTGCGGCGCCCGTCTTTCTGCGCGTCACTCGACCAACAACCTCTCGGCGTCGGCACCTGCGTTGTGTGCCGTTTTTCGAACTGAGCCGTTACCGCTCAGTTCCTGGAATTCCAGCACGTCAGGCGTGCGCATTCCAAACAGTGCGCACAGCCGACGGCCGAAGCGATTTGCCCGACATAAAACGGGCATTAAGAGCGAGCGGCGCCAAATGGCGGGCGAATCATGAGCAGAGCGGAGCTGGCCGAACGCAGACTGTGTCCACGTCCGGCCGATTCTCTGTCGAAACGTTATGAACGCACCGCCGGGTCGTGTTCAATACCACAACCCATTTCCGACAACCAGGAGATTGCGCGGAGCTACTTCAACCGCGCCATCAGGGCGTGCTCGACAAGAGTGATGAGGGCGCTCTTCGCCTCGTTGCGGTGGCGGGCGTCCGTCGTGATGATCGGGGTGTCCGGGCCGATCTGGAGCGCCTCGCGCACCTCCTCGGGACCGTACGGCTGGTGGCCGTCGAAGCCGTTGAGGGCGATGACGAACGGCAGGCCGCTGTTCTCGAAGTAGTCGACCGCCGGGAAACAGTCCGCGAGCCGGCGGGTGTCCACCAGCACGACCGCGCCGATCGCGCCGCGCACCAGGTCGTCCCACATGAACCAGAAGCGGTCCTGACCCGGCGTCCCGAACAGATAGAGGATCAGATCGTCGTCCAGCGTGATGCGGCCGAAATCCATCGCCACGGTCGTCGTGGTCTTGTCCGGCGCGTGCGTGAGATCGTCGATCCCCGCGGAGGCGGACGTCATCACGGCTTCGGTACGCAGCGGGCTGATCTCCGAGACCGCGCCCACGAACGTGGTCTTGCCGACGCCGAAGCCGCCCGCCACGACTATCTTCGCGGACGTGGTGGAACGGCCGACGCCCCCGCTAGAGCTTCCGAAGTCCACTGAGCACCCTTTCGAGCAGTGTCACATCCGGCGTCCCGCCGGACTCGCCGCTGCCGCCCGGCTGGTGGATCGCCACCATTCCGGCCTCCGCCAGGTCCGCGACGAGGATGCGCGCCACACCCAGGGGCATGTTCAGCAGCGCCGAGACCTCCGCGACGGACTTGACCTCCCGGCACAGGTGACAGATCCGCTGGTGCTCGGGGAGCAGCCCCTGAAGGTGCGCCGGATCGGCCGTGGAGCTGACCAGGGCCTCGATGGCGAGCTGGTAGCGCGGCCGGGTGCGGCCACCCGTCATGGCATAGGGGCGGACCAGCGGCTGGTCGCCTTCACTCCCGTACGACGCGTGATGAGAAGCGCCGTACGGGCCGGGCGAGGCGGGCGGGGTCATGAATCCTCCGGACGGGACAGCAGGATGGCAATAATGCCGTCGAGCGGTGGCCGGTGGGGGGTTTTCGGCCGTGCGGTCGGACGGTATCTGCGGGGTGCGGGGGTCAGTTCAGCAGGCTGCCCTGGAGCTCGGCGCGGAGATCGGGCGTCAGGACGGTGCCCGCGCGGTCGACGAGGAGGGCCATCTCGTAGCCCACGAGGCCGATGTCGCACTCGGGGTGGGCGAGTACGGCCAGGGAGGATCCGTCGGAGACGGACATGATGAAGAGGAAGCCGCGTTCCATCTCCACCACGGTCTGGTTGACCGCGCCGCCCTCGAAGATCCGGGAGGCTCCGGCCGTGAGCGAGGTCAGGCCGGAGGCGACCGCCGCCAGCTGGTCCGCGCGGTCCCGCGGGAAACCTTCGGACATCGCCAGAAGGAGTCCGTCGGCGGAGACCACGACGGTGTGGGACACCCCCGGGGTGCTCTCCACGAAACTGGTGATCAACCAGTTCAGGTTCTGCGCCGCCTGGCTCATCGGACTCAACTAACGCTCCTGCTGGTAAGTGGGGCCAACGTTGTGGCTGCCGGTGGCCGAGGAGTTGCCGGCCTGGCGGCCCTGCTGGATGCCCCGGCGAAGGTTGGTCAGACGGCCGCGCACGTCGTCGGGCGCGCGCGAGACCTGCGGACCGGTCGGTTGGTTCTGCTGCTGCTCCGCGGTGCCCTCGACGAGGTTCGCGCGCGGCACGCGGCGCGGCAGACCGGACGGGGTGATCCCGCCCGCGGCCGGCTCGCGGACCTGCTCGGCCCGGCGCCAGCGCTCGTCGTTGGGGGAGTCGCGCCAGTTGTCCTGCGCGGCCGGCTGCGGCCGGTCCGCCCGCGGGGCGGGCGGCACCTGCGAGCGCTGCGGGTCGTCGAGGGTCTGGCGCGGCTCGCGCCGCGGCAGCCGCTGCGCGGTGCCGGCCGGGGGCACCGGCGCGGCGGGTGGCTGGTTCTCGTCGGTACCGCGGAACCAGTTGGACTCCAGCTCCTCGAAGAGCGGGGTCCGGCCGTCGCCCTGCGGCTGTGCGGCGCCGGGGCGGGTGTGGCCGCCCGTGCCGCCGTCACCCAGCGGCCAGTCGTCCGCCGGGGCCTCGGGCCGCGCGTACTGCCCGCTCGTGCTGCCGGAGAAGTCGAACTGGCCGGTGGAGCCGGGTCCGTCGGGCCGGGCGTACTGGCCGGACGTGCTGTTCGGCGCGTCCGTGCCCGCGGGCAGGGCGAACTGGCCCGTCGTACCGGGGTCGTTCGGCTGCGCGTGGCGGCCGCCCGTGCTGTCCGGGAGGTCGAACTGGCCGGTGGAGCCGGGTCCGTCGGGCCGCGCGTACTGGCCGGACGTGCTGCCGGACGGCTCGGGCGCGGACCCGATCGCCGGGAACTGGGCCGTGTCGCCGGGACCGGCGGCGGGCAGGGCGAACCCGCCCGACGTGCCGTCCGCGGGCACGGGGTAGCTGCCCGTGGAGGCGGCGTCGACGTCCTGGTGGCCGCGCGGAGTGTCCTGCGCGGCGCGGCCCGCGGCGTCCGAGGACGGCATCGGCCAGTCGTCGGCCGGCGGCTTCGGGGCGTCCGGCTGCTGCTGGTTGCCCCAGCTGGGGGTCTTGCGGGTCGGCAGGTCGGGCGCCGCGGAGCCGGGAGCCGCCGCGGGACCGTTGCCCCGGCGCCTCGGCATCTGCGGGCGGCGGACGTTCTCGCTCGCCGGGGGGATGGCGGCGGGGCCGCCGTCACCACGGGACGGCAGCGCGGGGCGGCCGTCGGCGCCCCTGGCGTCCGCGCCACCGCGCGGCGCGGCGTCGAAGAGGCTGCCACCGGTCGAACCGGCCGCCGGACCGGCGCCGTTGCCCGCGCCGGGCGCGGGGACGGGGCGCGTCGGCAGACCGCTCTCCGTCGTGGCGGGGCGGCCGGACAGCGCCGGGCGCGGGCCGCTGCCCGGGACCTGACGGCGCGGCGCGGAGCCGCCCATGAGGCCGGGGCCGCCGCCCTTGCCGCCGGGGGCGGGGGGCATGCCGGCCGGGGCAGGCGTGCCGGTGGCACCCGGCATCGGCCGCTTGCCGCCCTGGGCGACGTCGACCGGCAGCATGACGAGCGCGGTGGTGCCGCCCGAGTCGGAGGGGCGCAGCTGGATGCGGACGCCGTGTCGCAGGGACAGGCGGCCGACCACGAACAGGCCCATGCGGCGGGAGACCGACACGTCCACGGTCGGCGGGCTGGCGAGCCGCTCGTTGATCGAGGCGAGGTCCTCCGGGGAGAGACCGATGCCGGTGTCGTGGATCTCGACCAGCACGCGGCCGTCGGGCAGCGCGTGACCGGTGACCTTGACCTTGGTCTGCGGGGAGGAGAACGACGTCGCGTTCTCCAGCAGCTCGGCGAGGAGGTGCACGAGGTCGTTGACCACGCGGCCGGCGACCTCGGTCGGCGGCACACCGCTGAGCTCGATGCGCTCGTACTGCTCGACCTCGGACGCGGCGGCGCGCAGGACGTCGACGAGGGGCACGGGCCGGGTCCACCGGCGGCCGGGCTCCTCACCCGCGAGGACGAGGAGGTTCTCGCCGTTACGGCGCATGCGGGTCGCGAGGTGGTCGAGCTTGAACAGCGAGGAGAGCTGGTCGGGGTCGGCCTCGCGGCTCTCCAGCTCGGAGATCAGCGACAGCTGACGCTGGATGAGGCCCTGGCTGCGGCGCGAGAGGTTGGTGAACATCGCGTTGACGTTGCCTCGCAGCAACGCCTGCTCGGCGGCGAGGCGGACGGCCTCGCGGTGCACGTCGTCGAAGGCCGCGGCCACCTTGCCGATCTCGTCCGTGCTGTGCACGCCGACGGACTCCACGGACGTGTCGACGTCCTGCGGGTCGGTCTCGGAGAGCTGCTTGACGAGCTCGGGCAGACGTTCCTGGGCGACCTTCTGCGCGGTGTCCTGCAGGCGGCGCAGCGAGCGCACCATGGACCGCGCCACGACGAAGGCGCCGACGAGCGAGATGCCGAGGACGAGCACGATCAGCACACCGTTGAGGATGGCTTCCTGCTGGGCGTCGTCGCGCAGTTCACGCGCCTTCTGCACCATCTGGGAGAGCAGGTCCTGCTCGACCTTGGACATCTCGGTGAGCTTGGTGCCGGACTGGTCGGACCAGTCGCGCCAGGAGGTCTGGGCGTCCTTGATCCCGCCGTCCTTGGACAGGATGCGCCCGGCGAGGGCATCCGCCGCGGTGACGTCGGCGACACCGCCCTCGAGGGCCTGGAGCAGCGTCTTCGCGTCGTCGGCGTGGATCGCGGAGAACCGCTTCATCGCCTGGTCCTCGGCCTGCCGCGCCTCGTCGCCGTACTGGCGGTCGTTGGCCGAGAGGCTGGGGCCGCCCTTGGCGGCGAGCGCCGCGGTGATCACGGCGCGCTGGATGGAGGCGTACTCCTTGGCGGCGGAGAACGTCGCCAGCGAGCGGGTCGCGGTGATCATGTCGCTGTTGCTGGTGGCCTGGGCCATGTCCTGCGAGAGCGACAGCAGGGAGTTGATCAGCGAGTCGTAGTTGTTGACGGTCTGGGCGATGTAGCCCGGATCGTGGAAGGCGTTCTGCCGGACCGACTGGATCTTCTTCAGCTGGCGGGTGATGTCCACCAGGGTGCTCTGGACACCGACCATCGTCGGGTCGTTGGGCTTCAGGCCCTGGGTGGCGTCGCTGAACGCCTGGATGTTCTTGTCGGTGCGCTGCCGGGTCGAGACGACGCTGTCGTCGTCCGGGGTGCCGGCGGACAGCGGGCCGGCGGACTTGTCGCGCTCGTCCTGCAGGGCGCTGGCCAGTGCGGTGGCCTTGCTCGTCATGTCCGTCAGGAGCTTCATGTGGTCGAGCTGGTCGACGTTCTGAAGCGAGCTGTCGATACGCAGGGCACCCAGGGTCGTCGCCGCCACGACGGGGAGGGCGAGCAGGGAGACGAGACGGGTTGAAATGCGCCAGTTGCGCAGGGCTATTCGTGAACCCGGCCCGCTGGGCCCCTTCGCCTTCGACGTGGACTTCGACCGTTCGGCGGATTCGCCACCGGTCGGCGCGTCGACGGACGTGCCGCGGTCGGTCGCACCGCGCGGCTCCGGCTCCGCCGCAGCGCTGCCATCCCTCTTGAAACGTCCCTGCACTAGCGTCGCAACCTCTGGACCAGGCGTCCCACCGGTGGAGCGGCGGGACGGTGTCGAGTCGTGGGGGGACCGCGGTTGCCCCCTGGCGGTCCGTGGAATTCCAGCACAGTGCCGGATCTCCCAACAAGGCCGGTGCACGGCCCCCTGCGGTCCGTGACGCTCGGTGGCGCCCTTCGTCACGGCCTGTAGAGGACCAGAGCCTTTATATGGGGTGATCAACGGCAATTCGCACCCGCGGTACCCATGGCAGCCGCGTGTCCCAGTCGCCATGATCAGGAGCGGAACGTCAGCTTCAGCACAGCAATGTCCGTTTCGTGAAGGCGGAACAGCCGCCCGCTATGCGGCTTTTTTCGGCACTCTCGTGAGCAAACTCACAAGCAACTCATGACTTCTCGCGCGGACGACTGGGGATAGGCGCGCCTAGCCTGGTCCTTTACACAGGCCGCGAAAACGACCGCGACACACGACACCGCGAGGCAGCAAGTGCAGACGACGACCAAGAAGACGAAGACCACGACGACGCTGGTGTCCCGCAAGACGGCCAACCCGCGCCGCACGACGCTCGCCCACCTGGAGAGCGCCCAGGCGCTGCGCGCCCTGGAGCCCCGCGAGCACGCCGTCGAGCTGCCCTCCGTCACGGCCAACCCGCGCCGCACCGTCCTCATGACCGCGCCCGTCGCGGCCCCCCAGGACTGAGGCCAGGACCTGAGGCCGGCACCTGAGGTCAGGGCCGACGCCCGGCGGCGCACGGGCCGCGCACGCCCCCCGCGATAGCCTGATGTGGTCAGACTCCGGCCGGATCAGATAAGGGGCAACAGCTTCCCGTGCGCATCGCCAGGTTCTCCATCGACGGCAACGTCGCCTTCGGCGTCGTGGAAGGGGACGCCTCAACCGAAGGCGGCCCCGTCCTCGACATCATCAAGGGCCACCCCTTCGCCGAATTCGAGCGCTCGGGGCAGAAGATCCCCCTCTCCAAGGTGCGGCTCCTGCCGCCCGTGCTGCCCAACAAGGTCGTCGGCATCGGGCGCAACTACGCCGAGCACGCCGCCGAGCTGGGCAACGAGGTCCCCGACGCCCCCGTCGCCTTCTTCAAGCCGTCCACCTCGGTCATCGGCCCCGGCGACCCCATCGCCTACCCCTCCTTCTCCAGCGAGGTGCACCACGAGGCCGAGCTGGCCGTGGTCATCGGGCGGATGTGCCGCGAGGTCCCGCGCGAGCGCGTGAAGGACGTCATCCTCGGCTACACCTGCGCCAACGACGTCACCGCGCGCGACATCCAGCAGCGCGAGAAGCAGTGGGCCCGCGCCAAGGGCTTCGACAGCTCCTGCCCGCTCGGCCCCTGGGTCGAGACCGAGCTCGACCCGGGCGACCTCGGCATCATGTGCACCGTCAACGGCGAACAGCGCCAGCTGGGCCGCACGAGCGACATGGTGCGCTCCATCGAGGACCTGATCGTCCACATCACCGAGGCGATGACGCTGCTCCCCGGCGACGTCGTCCTCACGGGCACCCCGGCCGGCGTCGGACCCCTGAACGTCGGCGACGAGGTCGCCGTCACCATCGAAGGCATCGGCACTCTCACCAATAAGGTGATCAAGCGTGGCTAGCGCAACTCCCGTACGCGTCCGTTTCTGTCCCTCGCCGACCGGCAACCCCCACGTGGGCCTGGTCCGCACCGCCCTCTTCAACTGGGCGTTCGCCCGCCACAACGGCGGCACCATGGTCTTCCGCATCGAGGACACCGACGCGGCGCGCGACTCGGAGGAGTCGTACGAGCAGCTGCTGGACTCGATGCGCTGGCTGGGCTTCGACTGGGACGAGGGCCCCGAGGTCGGCGGCCCGCACGCCCCGTACCGCCAGTCGCAGCGCATGGACATCTACCGCGACGTGGCGGCCAGGCTCCAGGACGCCGGCTACGCCTACCCGTGCTACTGCACGACCGAGGAGCTCGACGCCCGCCGCGAGGCCGCCCGCGCCGCCGGCAAGCCGTCCGGCTACGACGGCCAGTGCCGTGACCTGAGCGCCGAGCAGAAGCAGGCGTACGAGGCCGAGGGCCGCAGCCACATCGTCCGCTTCCGCATGCCGGACGAGGCCACCACCTTCACGGACCTGGTCCGCGGCGAGATCACCGTCCAGCCGGAGAACGTCACCGACTACGGCATCGTCCGTGCGAACGGCGCCCCGCTCTACACGCTCGTCAACCCCGTCGACGACGCGCTGATGGAGATCACGCACGTGCTGCGCGGCGAGGACCTGCTGTCCTCCACCCCGCGCCAGATCGCGCTCTACAAGGCGCTGATCGAGCTCGGCGTCGCCAAGGACATCCCGGCCTTCGGCCACCTGCCGTACGTGATGGGCGAGGGCAACAAGAAGCTCTCCAAGCGCGACCCGCAGGCGTCCCTCAACCTCTACCGCGAGCGCGGCTTCCTCCCCGAGGGCCTGCTCAACTACCTCTCGCTGCTGGGCTGGTCGTTCTCGGCCGACCAGGACATCTTCTCGATCGACGAGATGGTGGCGAAGTTCGACCTCGCCGACGTCAACGCCAACCCGGCGCGCTTCGATCTCAAGAAGGCCGAGTCGATCAACGCCGACCACATCCGGCGCCTCGACGTGAAGGCGTTCGCCGACGCGTGCGCCCCGTGGCTGCGGGCCCCGCACGCCAACTGGGCCCCGGAGGACTTCGACCCGGCGGCCTGGGAGGCGATCGCCCCGTACGCCCAGACCCGCGTCACGGTCCTCTCCGACATCACGGCCAACGTCGACTTCCTCTTCCTGAAGGAGCCCGTCCAGGACGAGGCGTCCTGGACCAAGGCCATGAAGGAGGGCTCCGACGCCCTGCTGCGCACGGCTCGCGAGAAGCTCGAGGCGGCCGACTGGTCGAGCCCGGACTCCCTCAAGGAGGCCGTCCTGGCCGCCGGTGAGGCGCACGGGCTCAAGCTCGGCAAGGCGCAGGCCCCGGTCCGCGTGGCCGTCACCGGCCGCACGGTCGGCCTGCCGCTCTTCGAGTCCCTCCAGATCCTGGGCCGCGAGCGCACCCTGGCCCGCGTCGACGCGGCGCTGGCGAAGCTGGCCGCGTAGGTACGCGACGGCACCCGTCCGGGCCGAGGGCCCTCTCCCGCGGTACGCGACCGCGGGAGAGGGCCCTCGGCCTTTGCCGGCCTTTGTGGTGCCGGGGCCCGTACGGGGCGCGTGGGGACCGCCTGGCGCCCTCGCGTGCCGCCCCGGGCGGGCCGGGGAGGTGTCCCGGCCGCTGCGCGGGCTTATCGGTTTTGGAGCACCCTCCACCTTCGGGTAATGTTCTTCCTGCGCCGCCCGAGAGGGCCGAGAGGCCGGAACGGACGGAGCAAGCCCGAGCAAGACCCCTTCAGGGAGGTCGAGTTCTGGTGGGGTATGGTGTAATTGGCAGCACGAGGGTTTCTGGTTCCCTTAGTCTAGGTTCGAGTCCTGGTACCCCAGCAAAAGAAATTCACTCGGATTTCTTTTGATAAAGTAGGAAACGCGGTAAACAAAGCAGTAAAGCGCAGTGCGAGCCCCCGTTGTGTAGCGGCCTAGCACGCCGCCCTCTCAAGGCGGTAGCGCCGGTTCGAATCCGGTCGGGGGTACAGATCCTGAATTCATCACCATCCGGAGATTTCCCCGGAGGCGAGGAATGGATCGCTAGGGCCCCCGTTGTGTAGCGGCCTAGCACGCCGCCCTCTCAAGGCGGTAGCGCCGGTTCGAATCCGGTCGGGGGTACGGGTAACACCATGGGCTATGGTGTAATTGGCAGCACGAGGGTTTCTGGTTCCCTTAGTCTAGGTTCGAGTCCTGGTAGCCCAGCGCAGAGAGCGACAGCTCTGCAAAGCAGGCCCCCGTTGTGTAGCGGCCTAGCACGCCGCCCTCTCAAGGCGGTAGCGCCGGTTCGAATCCGGTCGGGGGTACAAAAAGGAAAGATGCCTCCCGCATAAGCGGGGGGCATTTTTTCGTGTGGGGTTCCGCAGGCACGTACCGGGCCCGATAATCCACGCATGGCCCATACCGACGGCGCGCGACACCTCGGCGGCACGAGCGGCACGGCCGGCACGGTTCACGTCGGTGACCTCCGCCCCGGTGACCACGTCTGCGCTCTCTACGCCTCGGACGAGGAACAGGCGTCGGTTCTGCGGGGATTCCTGCTCGCGGGCCTGGACGCGAAGCACAAGATCCTCTATCTCGCGGGCGCGGACGGCCCCGAGGGGCCGGGCGAACTGCTGGAGCAGTGCCGCTTCACCGGACCGCCCCCGGTGCCCGCCGGGCAGCTGGAGGTGCTCCGCACGGCCGAGCTCTCCCCGCGGCAGGGCGAGTTGGACCCCGCCGCGTTAGTCGGCTCGCTGCGGGAGGCCGTCGACCGGTCCCGCAGCGAGGGTTACCGCGCGCTGCGCGTCACGGGGGAGTTGTGCACCGCTCTGTGCGACGGCCGGGACGTCTCCCGGCTGCTGCGCTACGAGGCCCTGCTGGCCGCGGAGTTCGGCTCCGGGGAGGCGCTGGCGGTCTGCCAGTGCGACACCCGCCGCTGCGACCCCGCCGCCCTGGACGCCTTCGCATCGGCTCATCCCAGGAGCGTCGAAGTGGATCCCCTCATCCGCACCGCCGAACTCGTCGTCGTCCGCACCTTCGACCCGCCGGGCCTGCGCATCGAGGGGGTGGTCGACACCGCCTCGCACCGGCACCTGCGCGACGCCCTCCAGTCCGTCGCCGCCGTCCGGGGCGACGTCCGCCTGGAGATGTCCCGGGTGGAATTCCTCGACCTGACCGGGCTGCGGCTGCTGATGACCTTCGCCAGGGCCCGCGCCGCCCGCCACTGCACCGTCGAACTGGCCGGGATGCCGCCCCATCTGCTGCACGTCATCACCCTCATCGGCTGGGACCGGACCCCGGGCCTGCGGCTGGGGGCCGCCCATGCCTGCTGAGCACGCGGGGCCCGGAGCCGGGCAGGGGTTCGTCCACCACGCCTGTCTGTACGGGAGCGACACGGAGTTCCTGGCCATGGCGGTGCCCTTCGTCCGCGCCGGACTGGCCGCCGGGGAACCCGTGCTGGCCGCGACGACGCCCGCCAACATCGAGCTGCTGCGCGCCGCCCTCGGGGACGGCGCGTACGCCCTGGACACCGCCGAGACCGCGTACTTCGGCCGCAGGCCGGTCGAGCGGGTCCACGCCTTCCTGCACCACCACGAGCGCCGGGCCCGGCCCGGCCGGCGGATGCGGATGATCGCCGAACCGGTGTGGGGCGGCAGATCCGGCCGCCAGACCGCCGAGTGGAAACGCATGGAGTCCGGCCTGAACCTGCTGCTGGCCCCGCTGCCGCTGTGGATGGTCTGCCCGTACGACACCCGCACTGTGCCGGCCGACGTGGCCGAGGCGGCCTGCGCGACCCACCCGGCGCGGCTGGACGGCGAACACGTGACCCCCTGCGCCGCCTACCGAGACCCCGCGGACTACACGGCGTCCGTACCGCCCCCGGACCTCCCGCCGCCGCCCACGGCCGTGGCGGCCCCTCCGACCGCCGACCTCGCCGCCGTGCGCCGCTTCGCCCGCGCACGGGCCGCCGCCGCGGGGCTGACCGGCGAGCGGCTCGCCCTGGCCGAGCTCGCCGTCCACGAGGCCGCCGGCCACCTGCTGGACACCGCGGAGGGCACGCGGGTCACGCTGAGCGCCTGGGAGGAGCCGGGGGCTCTGGTGTACGACCTCTGGCGTCCCGGGCCGCACAGCGCCCCCGTGCCCGCGCTCGCGGGCTGTCTCCCGCCCGGGGCCGACCGGGGCGGCGAGGACGGCCTCTGGCTCGCCCGCCGCCTCTGCGTGTCCCTGGACGTACGGCTCCGGGGCGGCGGGACCGGGATCACCCTGTGCGTCGCGGGGCCGACGGACGCGGAAGCCCTGTGAGGGCGGGCGCCGTGCCCGCCCTCACAGGGCTTTCGCGCGAGGTCCCGCCGCTCAGCCGTTGCGGCGCAGGGCCTCGCTGAGGCGCACGGCCGCGTCGATGACCGCCTGGGCGTGCATCCGGCCCGGGTGCCGGGTCAGGCGCTCGATGGGTCCGGAGACCGAGACGGCGGCGACCACGCGGTTGGACGGGCCCCGCACGGGCGCGGAGACCGAGGCGACGCCCGGCTCCCGCTCGCCGATCGACTGGGCCCAGCCGCGCCGCCGCACGCCCGAGAGCGCCGTCGCCGTGAAGCGGGCCCCCTGGAGGCCGCGGTGCAGCCGCTCGGGCTCCTCCCACGCCATCAGTACCTGTGCCGCCGAACCGGCCTTCATCGGCAGCGTCGAGCCGACCGGCACGGTGTCCCGCAGTCCGGACAGCCGCTCCGCCGCCGCCACACAGATCCGCATGTCGCCCTGCCGGCGGTAGAGCTGTGCGCTCTCGCCCGTCACGTCCCGCAGGTGCGTGAGCACCGGGCCGGCCGTGGCCAGCAGCCGGTCCTCGCCCGCCGCGGCGGCGAGCTCGCTCAGCCGGGGGCCGAGGATGAAACGGCCCTGCATGTCCCGCGCCACCATGCGGTGGTGCTCCAGCGCGACCGCCAGCCGGTGCGCCGTCGGGCGCGCGAGCCCGGTCGCCGTGACCAGTCCGGCCAGCGTCGCCGGACCGGACTCCAGAGCGCTCAGAACCAGAGCCGCTTTGTCGAGTACGCCCACACCGCTCGAGGCGCCACCAGAGTTGTCCATGAAACGATACTCACGTCTCACAGTGTGAAACGCAAGTTCAATTTTCCGGCGAACCCGCCAACCTGGAGGAACAGCAACCCACGAGCCACACGAATGGGACCGGCGCCTCACGCCGGCCGGAGGGACAGCGATGGGACGGACACTCGCGGAGAAGGTCTGGGACGACCACGTCGTCACGCGCGCCGAGGGCGAGCCCGATCTCCTCTTCATCGATCTGCACCTGCTCCACGAGGTGACCAGCCCGCAGGCGTTCGACGGGCTGCGCAAGGAGGGCCGCCCGGTCCGCCGCCTCGACCTCACCATCGCCACCGAGGACCACAACACGCCCACCCTCGACATCGACAAGCCGATCGCGGACCCCGTCTCCCGCATCCAGCTGGAGACCCTGCGCAAAAACTGCGCGGAGTTCGGCGTGCGGCTGCACCCGCTGGGCGACGTCGAGCAGGGCGTGGTCCACGTGGTGGGACCGCAGCTGGGCCTGACCCAGCCCGGCACCACGGTCGTCTGCGGCGACAGCCACACCTCCACCCACGGCGCCTTCGGCGCGCTGGCGTTCGGCATCGGCACCAGCCAGGTCGAGCACGTCCTCGCCACCCAGACCCTGCCGCTGGCCCCCTTCCGGACCATGGCCGTCACCGTCGAGGGCGAACTGCCCGAGGGCGTCACGGCCAAGGACCTGATCCTGGCGGTCATCGCCCGCATCGGCACCGGCGGCGGCCAGGGTTACGTCATCGAGTACCGCGGCCCGGCCATCGAGAAGCTCTCGATGGAAGCGCGCATGACCGTCTGCAACATGTCCATCGAAGCGGGCGCCCGCGCCGGGATGATCGCCCCCGACGACACCACCTTCGCCTACCTCGAAGGCCGCCCCCACGCACCCCGGGGCGCCGACTGGGACGAGGCCGTCGCCTACTGGCGCACCCTGCGCACCGACGACGACGCCGTCTTCGACCACGAGGTGGTCATCGACGCCACCGAGCTCTCGCCGTTCGTCACCTGGGGCACCAACCCGGGCCAGGGCGCGCCCCTGTCGGCGAAGGTCCCGGACCCGGCCTCCTACGCCGACCCATCCGACCGCCTCGCCGCCGAAAAGGCCCTGGAATACATGGGGTTGACGGCGGGTCAGGCACTGCGCGACATCCGTGTGGACACCGTCTTCGTGGGCTCCTGCACCAACGGCCGCATCGAGGACCTGCGCGCCGCGGCCGCCGTCCTCGACGGCCGGCGCGTCGCCGACGGCGTCCGGATGCTGGTCGTCCCCGGGTCCGTGCGCGTCTCCCTCCAGGCCGTCGCGGAAGGGCTGGACAAGGTGTTCACCGCCGCCGGGGCCGAATGGCGGCACGCGGGTTGCTCCATGTGCCTGGGCATGAACCCCGACCAACTCGCGCCCGGCGAGAGGTCCGCGTCGACCTCCAACCGCAACTTCGAGGGCAGGCAGGGCAAGGGCGGCCGCACCCACCTGGTCTCGCCCCAGGTCGCCGCCGCCACCGCGGTCCTGGGCACGCTGGCCTCCCCGGCCGACCTGACCGACGCGTCCGACGTACGCACTTCCGTAGGGGTCTGAGAGACATGGAAGCCTTCACCACGCACACCGGCCGGGCCGTACCGCTGCGCCGCGGCAATGTCGACACCGACCAGATCATCCCGGCGCACTGGCTCAAGAAGGTCACCCGCGACGGCTTCGAGGACGGACTCTTCGAGGCGTGGCGCAAGGACCCGGAGTTCGTGCTGAACCGCCCGGAGCGCCAGGGCGCCACCGTCCTGGTGGCCGGCCCCGACTTCGGTACCGGCTCCTCCCGCGAACACGCCGTCTGGGCGCTGCAGAACTACGGCTTCAAGGCCGTCGTCTCCGCCCGGTTCGCGGACATCTTCCGCGGGAACTCCCTCAAGAACGGGCTGCTGACCGTCGTCCTGCCCCAGGAGACCGTCGACGCCCTCTGGCAGCTGACCGAATCGGACCCCACCGCCGAGGTGACGGTCGACCTCGTCGGGCGCCAGGTCCGGGCCGCGGGCATCACGGCTGATTTTGAGCTTGACGAGAACGCCCGCCGACGTCTGCTGGAGGGGCTGGACGACATCGGCCTGACCCTCCGGCACGAGGCCGACATCGCCGCCTTCGAGGCCCGCAGGCCCGCGTACAAGCCATCCACGGCCCAGTTCTGACACGGATTTCGAGCCCGTCCGGCCGCCGGCCGACACGCTTGCGGGGACCCGGATTTTCGCTGCTCACCCAGGGTTTGACATGATGCGCCCCCTGTCTTCGGACAGGGGGCGCATCGCTTTGTTGAGGCCCTGTGAAGCGACAACTCGCCTCAGATGGCACAATCGGTGCATGGAACGCGACAGCCAACTCGAGCTTTACCGGCTCGTCGCCGACCAACTCAAGCAAGCGCACACCAGGGTGCGCACACTGCAAGTCCCGGAGGGCGTACGGATGGCGCTGTCCCGGAAGCTGCTGGCCATCACGGCTGCGGCAAAGCACGATCTCTCAGGCGCGGCAAAGCGTCTGGACCGGCTGATGAACGACCTCGACGAGGGCCGTTTCCCCGAAGAGCCCGACCGTGACGGAACTCCGTGATGGTCGAGTTCGTTGCGGCACAAGGGTGATTAGACCGTTTCGTGTTTGATTTGCGGTATATATCTGCCTAACGTGCGAAAAGGCTGGAACGCATTCGTTCCAGCAATGTCTCCGAAGGGGAAGACGTGAACAAGGCGCAGCTCGTTGAAGCGATTGCCGACAAGCTCGGTGGCCGTCAGCAGGCCGCAGACGCGGTCGACGCGGTACTCGACGCGATCGTCCGTGCAGTTGTCGCCGGGGACCGGGTCTCGGTCACCGGCTTCGGCTCGTTCGAGAAGGTCGACCGTCCGGCCCGTTACGCCCGCAACCCGCAGACGGGTGAGCGCGTGCGGGTCAAGAAGACGTCCGTGCCGCGCTTCCGCGCGGGCCAGGGCTTCAAGGACCTGGTGAGCGGCTCGAAGAAGCTGCCGAAGAACGATGTCGCCGTGAAGAAGGCGCCCAAGGGCAGCCTTTCGGGCGGCACCAAGGTGACGGCCAAGGCCGCGGCCAAGAAGGCCACCGCCAAGAAGGCCACGGCGAAGAAGACCACGGCCGTCGCGAAGAAGACCACGGCGAAGAAGACCACCGCCAAGAAGACGACGGCCACCGCCACCAAGGCCGCCGCGAAGAAGACCACGGCGAAGAAGGCCACCCCGGCCAAGAAGGCCACGGCCACCAAGGCGACCGCCAAGAAGGCCACCACGGCCAAGAAGGCGACCGCCACCACCAAGAAGGCGGCTGCGAAGAAGACCGCGCCCGCCAAGAAGGCCACGGCGACCAAGGCTCCGGCGCGCAAGACCACGGCGCGCAAGACCACCGCCAAGAAGGCCGCCGCCAAGAAGTAAGGCTGCGACCGCGTCACGCGCCGGGCCGGGCTCCCTCCGGGGAGCCCGGCCCGCGGTGTGTGTCGCGGCCCCTGGAGGGCCGTTCAGAAGGTCTGGAGCGTCACCAGGGAGATGTTCCCGGCGCTCTCGGCCTCGCCTTCCGCGTACTCGATCCGTACGCGCTGGCCGGGCCGCAGCAGCCGCAGGCCGCCGGCGTCGAACGCCGCGGTGTCGAAGGGCACCGGGGTGCCGTCGTCCAGCAGCACGCTGCCGGAGCGGGTCGAAGGGTCGTAGGTGTACGCGGTGGCCTGCATGGGGCGAGCCTATGCGCTCCGCCGGAAGTGCGGTAAGCCGTCCGCGGCCGCGCCGTGGCCGGTCGAGCTCCGGGGTCCTGTCGGACCGCACCGGACTTCACCGAACCGGGAAATCCCTCACGGCACCGCCTGGCCGGCCCGGCCGGGTCCGCGCACCGGCAGCCCCGCCGCCGCGGCGGCCGTCCGCGGGCCGAGCCCCAGCGCCCGCGCCGCCCGCAGATCGGATTCCGTGTCCACGTCCTGGCGCACGGAGTCGACCCCCGTGAGCTCGATCTCGCGGGCCCCCGACGCACGGTGACGGGCGCGCGAACGGCCCTCGAACGCCGGAGCCAATTCCATTCCGGGAGCCGCCGAGAGAAGCGTCGTCCCGATTCCCGCCGCGTCCGCGAGAAAAGCCCGCGGGAATTCCGCCGCGCAATCGAGCACCCGCCCGAGTTCCACCGGACGCAGCGCCGGCAGATCCGCGTTGAGCGTCGCCACCGCGGACCGCGGACTGTGCGCCCGCACGGTGCGCGCGCCGTGCGCCAGCGCGCCGTTCAGCCCGCCGGACTCCGCCGGCTCGGGCAGCACCCGGGCGCCGAGCGCCGTCAGCTCCGCACCGGCCAGCGGATCGTCCGTGACGACCACCACACCCCCCACCGCCGGACAGGCCAGCGCGGCCGCCACCGTGTCCAGGGCGAACGCCAGCGCGAGGGCGGGCCGCGGAGCGTGCCCGGTGCCCTGCGCGAGACGGCTCTTGGCCTGGGACAGCGGCTTCAGCGGCACCACCAGGGTCCAGGCCACATCCGCCCCCTCTCTTCGCATCAGCCTCATTGTCACCCGCTGCCGCAGTCGTGCGAGGGGCGCGGGGTTACGGTGTTCTCGACAGACCGGGTACCTGGGGCGACACTTGTGCGGCCCCCGGGTTCATACAGCCCCCAGGTCCCAAGAGAAGGGTGTCCGAGTGTCCCGCCACAGAATCGGCTTCTGGTACCGCTTTACGGCGGTGTTGGCAAAACCGCCGCTCGTGGTTCTGTTCAAGCGGGACTGGCGCGGAATGGA
The DNA here is from genome assembly GCF_042895325.1 of Streptomyces sp. NPDC001407. Classification (NCBI taxonomy): domain Bacteria; kingdom Bacillati; phylum Actinomycetota; class Actinomycetes; order Kitasatosporales; family Streptomycetaceae; genus Streptomyces; species Streptomyces sp. NPDC001407. The sequence goes on along the minus strand of NZ_JBIAWF010000001.1, from coordinate 47,869 downwards.
GCACATTCCGGCCGACGGCGGGTTTATCACCGCGGTCAACCACAACTCGTATCTCGACCCGCTCTCCTACGCGCACTTCCAGTACAACACCGGCCGCGTCCCCCGCTTCCTGGCCAAGGCGGCGCTGTTCAAGGGCAGCTTCGTCGGCGCCGTGCTGCGCGGCACCGGGCAGATCCCGGTCTACCGCGAGACCACCGACGCCGCCACCGCCTTCCGTGCCGCCGTCGACGCCATCAACAAGGGCGAGTGCGTGGCCTTCTACCCCGAGGGCACCCTCACCCGCGACCCCGACATGTGGCCGATGGAGGGCAAGACCGGCGCCGCCCGTGTGGCACTGCTCACGCAGGCGCCCGTCATCCCGGTCGCCCAGTGGGGCGCCAACGAGGCCATGCCGCCGTACGCCAAGGAGAACAAGCTCCGGCTCTTCCCCCGCAAGACGCTCAAGGTCCTCGCGGGCCCGCCCGTCGACCTCTCCGCGTACTACGGCAAGGAACCCACCGCCGAGGTGCTGCGCGCCGCCACCGACGACATCATGGCCGCCATCACCGCCCTCCTCGCCGAACTCCGCGGCGAGAGTGCCCCCGCGGAGCCGTACAGCCACCGCAAGGCCCGCGCCGCGGCCCGCCAGGCCCAGGAGGACACCAAGTGACGCGCTGCGCCGTCTACGGCACCGGATCCTGGGGCACCGCCTTCGCGATGATCCTCGCCGACGCGGGCTGCGAGGTGACGATGTGGGGCCGCCGGGAATCCCTGGTGACGGCGATCAACACCACCCGCGTCAACCCCGACTACCTCCCCGGCACCGAGCTCCCCGCGGCCGTGCGGGCCACCACCGACCCCGCCGAGGCCGCCGCCGGCGCGGACTTCACCGTCCTCGCCGTGCCCTCGCAGACCCTGCGCGGCAACCTCACCGAGTGGGCGCCCCTGCTGGCCGCCGACACCGTCCTCGTCTCCCTGATGAAGGGCGTCGAACTGGGCACCGCCAAGCGGATGAGCGAGGTCGTCGAGGAGGTCGCCAAGGTCTCCGCCGACCGCGTCGCCGTCCTCACCGGCCCCAACCTCGCCAAGGAGATCGCCGCCAGGCAGCCCGCCGCGGCCGTCGTGGCCTGCCGGGACGAGAGCGTGGCCAAGCGGCTCCAGACGGCCTGCCACACCCCGTACTTCCGCCCCTACACCAACACCGACGTCGTCGGCTGCGAACTGGGCGGCGCCGTCAAGAACGTCATCGCGCTCGCCGTCGGCATCGCCGACGGCATGGGCCTCGGCGACAACGCCAAGGCGTCGCTCATCACCCGCGGCCTGGCCGAGACGACCCGGCTCGGCCTCGCCATGGGCGCCGACGCGCACACCTTCGCCGGCCTCGCCGGGATGGGCGACCTCGTGGCCACCTGCTCCTCGCCGCTCTCCCGCAACCACACCTTCGGCACCAACCTCGGCCGCGGCATGACCCTCGCCGAGACCATCGCGGTCACCAAGCAGACCGCCGAGGGCGTCAAGTCCTGTGAATCCGTGCTGGATCTGGCGCGCCGGCACGACGTCGACATGCCGATCACGGAGACCGTCGTGGAGATCGTGCACGAGGGGAAGCCGCCGCTGGTGGCCCTCAAGGAGCTGATGTCGCGCAGCGCCAAGCCCGAGCGGCACTGACGCACCCCGTACCACCAGGTAGTCTCGTCGCGATATGAGCAGCGAGACCACCACCCAGAGCCCTGACCGGAGCCGTAAGCCGCGCATCGCGGTCGTGTTCGGCGGTCGCAGTTCCGAGCACGCGATCTCCGTCGTCACCGCCGGCGCCGTCATGGGCGCGATCGACCGTACGAAGTACGACGTGCTGCCGATCGGCATTACCACCGACGGCCGTTGGGCGCTCACCGCCGACGACCCCGAGCGGATGGCCATCGACGGCCGCACGCTGCCGAGCGTCGCCGAGCTCGACCGCTCGCCCGACGGCACCGTCGTGCTCCCGGTCGACCCCGCCTCCCGCGAGGTCGTCTACACCGAGCCGGGCGCCGTCCCCAAGGTGCTGGGCGAGGTCGACGTCGTCTTCCCCGTGCTGCACGGCCCGTACGGCGAGGACGGCACCCTCCAGGGCATGCTGGAGCTCTCCGGCATCCCCTACGTGGGCGCCGGTGTGCTCGCCTCGGCCGTCGGCCAGGACAAGGAGTACATGAAGCGGGTCTTCATCTCCTACGGCCTGCCCGTCGGCCCGTACGAGGTGGTCCGCCCGCGCGAGTGGCAGGCCGATCCGGCCGCCGCCCGCAAGAAGATCGTCGACTTCGCCGGTGAGCACGGCTGGCCGCTCTTCGTGAAGCCCGCCCGCGCCGGCTCCTCCATGGGCATCACCAAGGTCGACGACATCGCCGGCCTGGACGACGCCATCGCCGAGGCCCAGCGCCACGACCCCAAGATCATCGTGGAGTCGCTGCTGCGCGGCCGGGAGATCGAGTGCGGCGTGCTGGAGCTCGAGGACGGGCCGCGCGCGAGCCTCCCGGCCGAGATCCCGCCGGTCACCGCCCACGACTTCTACGACTTCGAGGCGAAGTACATCGACTCCGCCGCGGGCATCGTCCCGGCGCCGCTGACGCCGGAGCAGACGGCGCGCGTCCAGGAGCTGGCCGTCCAGGCCTTCGACGCCGTCTCCTGCGAGGGCCTGGTCCGCGCGGACTTCTTCCTCACCGAGGACGGCGAGTTCGTCATCAACGAGATCAACACCATGCCCGGCTTCACGCCCATCTCGATGTACCCGCGGATGTGGCAGGAGAGCGGCATGAGCTACCCCGAGCTGGTCGACGCGCTCGTGCAGGCGGCGCTGCGCCGCTCCACGGGCCTGCGCTAGTCGACGTAGCCGAAGGGGATCGTCTTCTTGACGGCGTCGGCGAGATCGGTGAGCGCACCGAGATCGCCGGCGTCACCGGCGACCTTCTTCGGCAGCGTCACCTCCACCCACACCTCGCGGTGCACGGTGGTGCAGCGGATGCTCCCGTCGGACTGCCGCTCCGGCAGCCACTCGACACCGTCCGCCTCCACCGAGCCCGTGGAGGGCGCGTACGTCTTGGACCCCTCCCGGATGATCTCGGGGCGCCGCACCCCGCAGCGCAGCGCGATCGCGGGGTCGCCCCAGACAGCGGTGAAGTCCGAGACGGGAGCGGCCTCGCGCCGCTTCAGCCCGTCCACGGACTCCGGAAGCGCCTTGTGCAGTGCCCGGCAGGGCTCGACCGCCCGCGCCGGCGGTGTGGGAACCGCCGGGCCCGCCGTGTCGTTGCCCGAGGAACAGCCAACGGCGGCGAACAGTACGACGACAGCGGGCAGGCCGAGCGACCGGCGGGGCGAGAACTTCACCGGGCGAGCATACGGGGGACCTACAGATGGACGACCGGGCAGGTCAGTGTGCGGGTGATGCCCTCCACCTGCTGCACCTTCGCGACCACCATCCGGCCGAGCTCGTCGACCGTCTCGGCCTGGGCCCGCACGATCACGTCGTACGGACCGGTCACGTCCTCGGCCTGGATCACTCCCGTGATCTTTCCGATGACTTCGGCCACGGTCGACGCTTTGCCGACCTCGGTCTGGATCAGGATGTACGCCTGTACCACGGAACCTCCAGGGCGGCTACGAGGATCATGTGGGGAGAAGAGACGCCACGGTACCGCGTCGCCGTACGGCGCGGGGAGACCCGCGCTGACTGCGCGGCGCGGCGAATGTCACAACCGATACTCCTAGGAGGAGCTCAGTGAAAGGCACCGTGGGCGAGTTGGGGGAGTTCGGGCTCATCAGAGAGCTTACTTCCCGGCTCACCACCACCCCGGCGGTCCGGCTCGGGCCGGGTGACGACGCCGCGGTGGTCGCTGCGCCCGACCGGAGGGTCGTGGCCAGTACGGACGTGCTCCTGGAAGGGCGGCACTTCCGTCGCGACTGGTCCACGGCGTACGACGTCGGCCGCAAGGCCGCCGCGCAGAACCTCGCCGACATCGCCGCCATGGGCGCGGTCCCCACCGCCGTCCTGCTCGCCCTCGTCGTGCCCGCCGAACTGCCCGCCACCTGGCCGACCGAGCTGATGGACGGCATCCGCGACGAGTGCCAGGTCGCGGGCGCCGCCGTGGTCGGCGGCGACGTGGTGCGCGGCGACACCATCACCGTGGCCATCACGGCCCTGGGCGACCTGCGCAACCACGAGCCGGTCACCCGCTCCGGCGCACAGCCCGGCGACGTCGTCGCGGTCACCGGCTGGCTCGGCTGGTCCGCCGCCGGACTCGCCGTGCTCGTCCGGGGCTTCCGCTCGCCGCGCGCCTTCGTCGAGGCGCACCGGCGCCCGGAGCCGCCGTACCACGCGGGCCCCGCCGCGGCCGGGCTCGGCGCCACGGCGATGACCGACGTCAGCGACGGCCTGATCGCCGACCTCGGGCACATCGCCGAGGCCAGCAAGGTCCGCATCGACCTGCGGACCGCCGCGATCGACGTCCCCACCCAGATGTCCGACATCGGGCAGGCGGTCGGCGTCGACCCCCTGCAGTGGGTGCTCACCGGGGGAGAGGACCACGCGATCGTGGCCACCTTCCCGCCGGACGTGAAGCTCCCCGCCCGCTGGAAGGTCATCGGTGAGGTCGTCAGCCCCTCCGCGCTCCCGCAGGTGACCGTCGACGGCGCGCCCTGGGACAAGACCGGCGGCTGGGACCACTTCGGCGACACCGAGCCCGACGAGTAGATTCGGCGGCATGCCGATACCTCCACGCGTGCTGACCGTCGCCGGATCCGACTCCGGCGGCGGTGCGGGCATCCAGGCCGACCTCAAGACGATGCTCGCCCTCGGCGTGCACGGCATGAGCGTGCTCACCGCCGTCACCGCGCAGAACTCCCGCGGGGTGCAGGGCGCCTGGTCGCTGCCCGCCGAAGCGGTGCGCGCGCAGTACCGCAGCGTCGTCGACGACATCGGCGTCCAGGCCGTGAAGACCGGGATGCTCGCCTCGGCCGCACTCGTCGAGACCGTCGCGGAACTCCTCACCGGCCTCGACGCCCCCGTGGTCGTCGACCCGGTGGGCATCTCCAAGCACGGCGACCCGCTGCTCGCCGCCTCCGCGCTCGACGCGCTGCGCACCGAGCTGCTGCCCGTGGCGACCGTCGCGACCCCCAACCTCGACGAGGTCGCCTGGCTCACCGGCATCCACGTCACCGAGGAGGCCGGCCTGCGCCGGGCCGCCGAGGCGGTGCTCGCCTTCGGACCGGCATGGGCGCTCGTCAAGGGCGGCCACCTGGACGGCGCCGAGGCCGTCGACCTGCTGACCGACGGCACCGAGGAACACTGGCTGCGCGCCCCCCGCCACGACAACCACCACACGCACGGCACCGGCTGCACCCTCGCCAGCGCCGTCGCCGCGGAACTCGCCAAGGGCAGCGAGGTGCCGGAGGCCGTCGCGGCGGCCAAGGAGTACGTCACCGGGGCCATCGCCGCGGGCTTCCCGCTGGGCGCCGGGATCGGCCCCGTGCACCACGGCTGGCGCTTCTAGACGACGCAAGCTTCTGGACGACGAAGGCTTCTGTACGACGGAAGGCTCCCGGGGCGCCCCCGGGAGCCTTCCGTCAACCGCGTCCGGACATGCGAAAAACCGGCCCACCCAAAGGTGGACCGGTGTCCGCTTGCTCGGGAAAAGTCAGGCGCTTCAGCGCGAGACCTTGCCGGCCTTGATGCACGAGGTGCAGGCGTTGATCCGCTTCGGCGTGCGCCCGATCACTGCGCGCACCCGCTGGATGTTGGGGTTCCAACGACGGGGGGTACGGCGGTGCGAGTGCGAAATAGCGTTGCCGAAGCCCGGCCCCTTGCCGCAGACGTCGCAGTTGGCAGCCACGGGTTACTCCAAAGACGGGTCATCCCCACTTGCGCGGGAACAACAGGCACGTACGGTGAATCCCTGCGTGCCGAAATCTGAGTGACCGGCAGTATCAGGGGATGTTCCTGATTTTCATCAGGCAACCGGAGCAGCATACATCGGCTGCTCCCGTACAACGAAACTACCATGGCCGCCCGGCACCGGCCGGGGCCGCACCGGCGGGCCGGACCCGCCTCCTCCGGCCTCGCCCGCGGGGTTTCCACCGGCCGCCCGCACCGGCCCGCCGCGGGACTACGCTGCCGGTCACTGCCACACCGCCCCGAGGAGTCCGAGGAGGACACACGTGCCGGAAACGCTGGACGCCACCGCGGTACGCACCTGGTGCGCTCTGGCCCTCGACGCGCTCGGGCGGGCCCGCGAGGAGATCGACGCGATCAACGTCTATCCGGTCGCGGACGGCGACACCGGCACCAACCTCTATCTGACCGTCGAGTCCGCAGCCCGCGCGGTCGAGGCGGTCTTCGAGGGCCACGCTACGGCGGACCCGGCCGCCCGCGACCGCCTCCCCGGCCTCCCCGACGCCGTACGGGCCATGGCCCACGGCGCCCTCATAGGCGCGCGCGGCAACTCCGGCACGATCCTGGCCCAGCTCCTGCGCGGCATGGCGGAGGTCCTCGCGGCCGGGGAGCCCGCGGCCGGGCCCGACGGCGGGGAGGCGCTGCGCCGGGCGCTGCGGCGGGCCGTCGCGTCCGCCTACGAGGGCGTGGCCCGGCCGGTCGAGGGCACGGTGCTCACCGTCGCCGCCGCCGCGGCGAAGGCGGCCTCGCGGGCGCCCGGCGGCGCCCCGGAAGTGGCCCGCGCCGCCGACGAGGCGGCCCGCGCCGCCCTCGCGGTCACCCCCGGCCAGCTGGACGTGCTCGGCGAGGCAGGCGTCGTCGACGCCGGCGGCCTCGGCCTGGTGGAGGTCCTGGGGGCGCTCTCCCGCGCGCTGTCCGGCGAGAGCGCCCCGCCCGAGGCCCGCAGGGAACGCCACCACCGCGCCGGGCGGCAGGAGGCCGGAGGCGACGCGCCGTCCACGCGCGTGTGGCGCACGGAGCCGGAGACGGAGCCGGAATCCGCCACCGGCTGCCGCCCCGCGCCCGGCGGCCACGCCACCCCCGCCTTCGAGGTGATCTACCTCCTGGACGCCGACGACACCGCCGTCGCCCGCCTGCGGGCCCGGCTCGACGCGCTCGGCGACTCGCTCGTCGTCGTCGGCGGCGACGGCCTGTGGAACGTCCACGTGCACGTCGACGACGCCGGAGCGGCCGTCGAGGCCGGCATCGAGGCCGGGCGCCCCCACCGCGTCCGCATCACCCACTTCGGCCCCGCGGCCGGGACCACGGCCCGCACGCGGGAGCCCGTACAGCGGGCCGTCGTCACCGTCGTGCCCGGCGACGGGCTGGCCGGGCTGTGCGGCGAGGCCAGCGCCACCGTCGTCCCGGCCGGGCCCGGCGAGGTGCCCGCCAGCGGCGAGCTGGTCGCGGCCATCCGGCGCGCGCACGCCCGCGAGGTGGTGCTCCTGCCCAACGACCCCGAGCTGCGCCACACCGCCGCGGCCGCCGCCGACCAGGCCCGCACCGAAGGCGTACGCGTCGCCCTCATCCCGACCCGCTCCGCGGTCCAGGGCATCGCCGCGCTCGCCGTCCACGAGCCGGAGCGCGGCTTCGACGAGGACGTCGTCGCCATGACCGCCGCCGCGGGCGCCACCCGCTACGCCGAGCTGGCCGTCGCCGAGCGGCAGTCCTGGACCATGGCCGGCATCTGCCAGGCCGGGGACGTGCTCGGCCTCATCGACGGCGATGTGGCCGTCATTGGCACGGAGCTCGCCGCCACCGCCGAGACCGTCCTCGACCGCATGCTCGCCGCGGGCGGCGAGATGGTCACCCTGGTCCTCGGCGCGGGCGTCCCCGGCTCCGTCGCGGACCGCCTGGAACGGCACGTACGCGACGGCCACCTCGCCGTGGACACCGTGGTCTACCGCGGGGGCCAGCAGACGGCGCCGCTGCTCATCGGCGTCGAGTGACGCGCCGCGCCCGCCCCGGCCCCGCCGGGAGGCGGCCGCGGAACGCGGTTTGTCAGTCCCGTGGTGTGCAATAGGGGCGTGCCCGCGCTAGACGAACCCCTGAAGAAGATCCTCGGCGGCAACACCGCGAAGGTGATGGCCGAGCACCTCGACCTGCACACGGCCGGCGACCTGCTGCACCACTACCCGCGCCGCTATGCCGAGCGCGGCGAGCTGACCCGGCTCGCCGACCTGCCGCTCGACGAGCACGTCACCGTCGTCGCCCAGGTCGCCAAGGCCGCCCTGAAGACCTTCAACCACGGCAAGGGCGTCCGCCTGGAGGTCGTGGTCACCGACGGCAGCGGCTCGCTGACCCTCGTCTTCTTCGGCCGGGGCGCCTATGTGCGGGAGAAGGAGCTGCTGCCCGGCCGTCGGGGGATGTTCGCGGGCAAGGTCTCCCTCTTCAACCGGACCCGTCAGCTCCTGCACCCCGACTACGAACTCCTCGACAAGGAGAGCGGCGCCGACGCCGCCGAGTCCTTCGCAGGCCGGCTCCTGCCGATCTATCCGGCGTGCAAGCAGTTCCAGTCCTGGAAGCTCACCAAGGCCGTCGACACCCTGCTCGACCTCTTCGAGGCCGAGCACTGGCGGGACATCGCCGACCCCCTGCCCCCGGCGCTGCGCGACGGCCGGGGCCTCGCCGAGCTCCCGGACGCCTTCCGCAAGGTCCACCGCCCGCGCTCGAAGGCCGACATCGAGGACGCGCGGGCCCGCCTGAAGTGGGACGAGGCGTTCGTCCTCCAGGTCGCCCTCGCCCGCCGCCGGCACGCCGACTCCCAACTGCCCGCGGTCGCCCGCAAACCCGTCCCCGGCGGCCTCCTCGACGCCTTCGACGCGAAGCTCCCCTTCACCCTCACCGAAGGCCAGCTCAAGGTCTCCGCGGAGATCTTCACCGACCTCGCGGCCGAACACCCCATGCACCGCCTCCTCCAGGGCGAAGTGGGCTCCGGCAAGACGATGGTCGCCCTGCGGGCCATGCTCGGGGTCGTCGACGCGGGCGGTCAGGCCGCGATGCTCGCGCCCACCGAGGTGCTCGCCCAGCAGCACCACCGGTCGATCACCGAGATGATGGGCGAGCTCGCCGAGGGAGGCATGCTCGGCGGGGCCGAGCAGGGGACCAAAGTGGTGCTGCTCACCGGCTCCATGGGCACGGCGGCCCGGCGGCAGGCCCTGCTGGACCTCGTCACCGGCGAGGCAGGCATCGTCATCGGCACCCACGCCCTGATCGAGGACAAGGTGCAGTTCCACGACCTCGGCCTGGTCGTCGTCGACGAACAGCACCGCTTCGGCGTCGAGCAGCGGGACGCGCTCCGGTCCAAGGGCAAGCAGCCGCCCCACCTGCTGGTGATGACCGCGACCCCGATCCCGCGCACCGTCGCCATGACCGTCTTCGGCGACCTGGAGACCTCGGTGCTCGACCAGCTCCCCGCCGGGCGCTCGCCCATCGCCACCCACGTCGTGCCCGCCAAGGACAAGCCGCACTTCCTGGCCCGCACCTGGGAGCGGGTGCGCGAGGAGGCCGAGGGCGGCCACCAGGCGTACGTGGTCTGCCCGCGCATCGGCGACGACCTCGCGGAGGAGGCCGACGGCCCCACGGCCGCCAAGACCCCCAAGTCCCGCAAGAAGCCCGAGGAGAGCGAGCCCACCGCGGAGGACCTGGCCGAGAAGCGGCCGCCGCTCGCCGTCCTCGACATCGCCGCGCAGCTGGCCGCGGGTCCCCTGCGCGGGCTCCGCGTGGAGGTGCTGCACGGCCGGATGCAGCCGGAGGCGAAGGACGACGTCATGCGCCGCTTCGCCGCCGGCGAGGTCGACGTGCTCGTCGCCACCACCGTCATCGAGGTCGGGGTGAACGTCCCCAACTCCACCGTCATGGTGATCATGGACGCGGACCGGTTCGGTGTCTCCCAGCTCCACCAGCTGCGCGGCCGCGTGGGCCGCGGCTCGGCCCCCGGCCTGTGTCTGCTGGTCAGCGAGATGCCCGAGGCGAGCCCCGCGCGCGCCCGGCTGGCGGCGGTCGCCGCCACCCTCGACGGCTTCGAGCTTTCCCGCATCGACCTGGAGCAGCGCCGCGAGGGCGACGTCCTCGGCCAGGCGCAGTCCGGCGTCCGCTCGTCGCTGCGGATGCTCACGGTCATCGAGGACGAGGAGGTCATCGCCGCCGCCCGCGAGGAGGCCGCCGCGGTGGTCACCGCCGACCCCGAGCTGACACGACTGCCCGAGCTGCGCACTGCGTTGGACGCGCTGCTGGACCGTGAACGCGAGCGGTATCTGGACAAGGGCTGAGACAGGAGTGCCCCACGGGCCGGGGGTGAGCGCGCCCCGCACGTTCTAATCTGAGTGGACGGCGGGCCCACCCGACCCGCCGACCGACCGCGAAGGACCGAGGACCCCATGACCCGCGTGATCGCCGGTACCGCCGGCGGACGCCGCCTGGCCGTGCCGCCCGGCACCGGCACCCGCCCGACCTCCGACCGGGCGCGCGAGGGCCTGTTCTCCACCTGGGAATCGCTCTTCGGCCCCCTGGAGGGGGCCAGGGTGCTGGATCTGTACGGCGGCTCCGGAGCGGTCGGCCTGGAGGCCCTCTCGCGCGGCGCCGCGCATGTCCTCCTGGTGGAGGCCGACGCCCGCGCGGTCCGCACCATCCGTGACAACGTCCGCGCCGTCGGGCTGCCGGGCGCCGAGGTGCGCGCGGGCAAGGCCGCGCAGGTCGTCGCCGGACCGGTGCCCACCGCCCCGTACGACGTGGTCTTCCTCGACCCGCCCTACGCCGTCGAAAACGACGATCTTCGGGAGATTCTCCTCACACTCCGCGCCCAGGGCTGGCTTGCGGACGACGCGCTGGTCACCGTTGAGCGCAGCACCAGGGGCGGGGAGTTCCCCTGGCCGGACGGCTTCGAGCCCCTGAGGGCCCGTCGCTACGGCGAGGGAACGCTTTGGTACGGTCGCGCCGCTTCGACGTGCGCCGAAGAGACGACATCTCCCCGCGCGTCATGAATGGACCGGAGAGCGAGGAACCACAGTTGCGCCGCGCCGTCTGTCCGGGGTCGTTCGACCCCGTCACCAATGGACACCTCGACATCATCGCCCGCGCTTCCAAGCTGTACGACGTCGTGCACGTCGCCGTGATGATCAACAAGTCCAAGCAGGGCCTGTTCACCGTCGACGAGCGCATCGACCTGCTCCGCCAGGTCACCGCGGAGTACGGCAACGTGGAAGTGGAGGCGTTCCACGGACTCCTCGTCGACTTCTGCAAGCAGCGCGACATCCCCGCCATCGTGAAGGGCCTGCGGGCGGTCAGCGACTTCGACTACGAGCTCCAGATGGCCCAGATGAACAACGGGCTCTCGGGGGTGGAGACCCTCTTCGTCCCCACCAACCCCACCTACAGCTTCCTGTCCTCCAGCCTCGTCAAGGAGGTCGCGGCCTGGGGCGGCGACGTCTCCCACCTGGTGCCGCCGCTGGTGCTGGAGGCGCTCGGCGAGCGGCTCGGCCGGGACTGACGGGCTGACAGCTCGTCACCCGGTGTCGGGCGGGGGTCGACTGGCCGTACAGTCGTCCCCGTTCGTGCCCATCGTCAGAAGAGAGTGGCGAGCGCCAAGGTGGACGTGCAGAAGAAGCTCGACGAGATCGTCCGGGCCGTCTCCGGCGCCCGGTCCCTGCCCATGTCGGCCTCCTGCGTCGTCAACCGGGCCGAGCTGCTCGCCCTGCTGGAGGAGGTGCGGGCCGCCCTGCCCGACTCCCTGGCCCGGGCCGAGGAGCTGATCGGCGGCCGTGAGCGGCTCGTCGCCGACGCCCGCGAGGAGGCCGAGCGGATCATCGAGTCCGCCCGCGCCCACCGCGGCTCGCTGATCTCCGACACCGAGGTCGCCCGCCAGTCCCAGGAGGAGGCCGACCGCATCCTCGCGGAGGCCCGCCGGGAGGCCGAGGAGATCCGTGCCGAGGCCGACGACTACGTCGACAGCAAGCTCGCCAATTTCGAGGTCGTCCTCACCAAGACCATCGGCTCCGTCGACCGCGGCCGCGAGAAGCTGCTGGGCCTGCCGGGGGCGGAGGGTGACCGGGACGCGGAGGGACTGCCCGACGACGGCCCCGAGCGCAGCTCGGACCCCGGGCTCCAGCGGCAGCGTGCCGACGCCTACGTCGACGCCAAGCTCGGCGCGGTCGCGGCCGTGCTGGCCAAGACCCTGGAGGCGGTCGGCCGGGGCCGGGAGAAGCTGACCGGCGCCCGTCCGACGGACGAGCTGGGTGCCCACATGGCCGCCCAGGACGGCCTCCCCGGCGGCCACCACACCAGCGACGCCGACTTCCTCGCGGAGCTGGCGGCCCCGCGGGAGCCCGTCGGCCCACCGCCCGCGGCGCCGCCCGTGCCCGCGCAGCCGGACTACTACCCGGCCCAGGCCTACGAGCCCGACCCGTATGCCTACCAGACGTCCTACGGCCGGCCCGATCCGTACGCGGTCCAGGGCGGCTACGCCCAGCACGACCCCTACGCCTGGCCCGCCCCGGCCGCGTCGGGGGGCTACGACCAGCACGGCGGCTACACCGCTCCGGCCGGCCACCAGGGCCACGAACAGCAGTCACCTCAAGCCCAGCAGCACCAGCCGTCCCAGCAGCCCCAGCTCGACGAGACGAGTCTCTTCGACACGAGCATGATCGACCTCGATCAGCTCCGCCGGTACGAGCAGGGACGCTGACGGCCCGAGGGCCGCATCGGCCGGTTGCCGATTGGGTGTACGGCGGCCCGTCGAGTATTCTGGCTCTTCGGTCGCGTGTGCATTCGCGATCAGGGCTGCCCGGGACGCGTATCGCGCGTCGGGGGGCCCTCGCCGCAGCGTAGAAAGCAGGAAACCCTGAACGCCCACCTTGATCACCGTTCCCCTCTCGTGTTCGACACACGCGAGCTGGGCCGGCGTCCCGGTGCGCTGAAGCGGGTCTCCCGTTCGATCGAGGCACCCGCCGATCTCGGTATCGAGGTCATCGGGGTCGCCGAGGGCGCGACGGTGGAGCTCGACCTCCGCCTGGAGTCGGTCATGGAAGGGGTGCTTGTCACAGGCACCGCCCGTGCACCGCTGACAGGGGAGTGCGTAAGGTGTCTGGAGCCGCTGGAGCGAGAGCTCGAAGCGGACTTCCAGGAGATGTTCTCCTACCCCGACGCCGACGCCCGGAGCCGCCCCGCGGCCACGGACGACGACGCCGAGGAAGACGAGGAGGACATGCTCTTCCTCGAGGACGACCTGTTCGACCTCGAACCCGTGCTGCGTGACGCGGTGGTGCTCGCACTGCCGCTGCAGCCGGTGTGCCAGGAAGACTGCCCTGGCCTGTGCTCCGAGTGCGGAGCGCGGCTGGCGGACGACCCGGAGCACCACCATGAGTCCGTCGACATTCGTTGGGCGGCACTGCAGGGACTCGCCGGGTCCAACCAGGACGGCGAGATGGACAACGCACCCCGCTCCGGCGGGGATGACTCACAGGAGAAGTAGCCGTGGCTGTTCCGAAGCGGAAGATGTCGCGCAGCAACACGCGCCACCGCCGGTCGCAGTGGAAGGCTGCGGTCCCCACCCTGGTGGCATGCGCTAGCTGCCACGAGCCGAAGCTGCAGCACATCGCGTGCCCGAGCTGCGGCACCTACAACAAGCGCCAGGTCCTCGAGGTCTGATCGGCGGGTGACAGGCTCAATGTCAGACGCCATTACGCCGAAGAAGGCGCCGGCGGACACGGCCTCGTCTCACACGCTTCTGGAAGGGCGGCTCGGGTACAGACTCGAGACCGCCCTTCTGGTGCGTGCGCTGACTCACCGTTCCTTCGCGTACGAGAACGGCGGGCTGCCCACCAACGAGCGGCTGGAGTTCCTCGGTGACTCCGTGCTCGGCCTGGTGGTCACCGACACGCTGTACCGCATCCACCCCGACCTGCCCGAGGGCCAGCTGGCCAAGCTGCGGGCCGCGGTGGTCAACTCCCGTGCGCTGGCGGAGGTCGGCCGCGGTCTCGACCTCGGCTCCTTCATCCGGCTCGGCCGGGGCGAAGAGGGCACGGGCGGCCGGAACAAGGCGTCCATCCTCGCGGACACGCTGGAAGCCGTGATCGGTGCGGTCTATCTCGACCAGGGCCTCGAAGCCGCCGGCGAGCTGGTGCACCGGCTCTTCGATCCGCTGATCGAGAAGTCCTCCAACCTCGGTGCGGGCCTGGACTGGAAGACCAGCCTCCAGGAACTGACCGCCACGGAGGGACTGGGCGTCCCGGAGTATCTCGTCTCCGAGACCGGCCCCGATCACGAGAAGACCTTCACGGCTGCTGCCCGCGTCGGTGGTGTCGCGTACGGCACCGGCACCGGCCGCAGCAAGAAGGAAGCGGAGCAGCAGGCGGCGGAGGCCGCCTGGCGCGCCATCCACGAAGCGGCGGAGGCACGCGCCTCGGCCGCACAGGCCAAGGCCACGGCCGAGGCCGCCCCGGAGGCCACGGCCACCGGGACCGACCCGGCGGCTTCCGAGCCCGCCGACGGTGTGCAGGGCGCGTCGCACTGACGCGTGTTCGTCCGTGATCGCCGGGCGGGTCCTCGAAGACCCGCCCGGCGATCACGTTTCACCGAGTGCCCCGGGGCCGCGGCCCCGGCGGGCGAAATATCCCCCGCGAAGGAGTACCGCTGCCGTGCCCGAGCTGCCCGAGGTCGAGGTCGTACGGCGCGGTATGGCGCAGTGGGTCAGCGGACGCACCATCGCCGACGTGGCGGTCCTGCACCCCCGGGCGATCCGCCGGCACCCGGCCGGGCCCGACGACTTCGCCGACCGGCTGACCGGGCGCACGCTCGGCACCGCCCACCGCCGCGGGAAGTATCTCTGGGTGCCGCTCGAAGCGGCCGGGCAGGCCGCTCCCGGCCTCTCCCTGCTCGCCCACCTCGGGATGAGCGGTCAACTCCTCGTCCAGCCGCGGGAAGCGCCCGACGAGAAGCACCTGCGGATCCGCATCCGCTTCGCCGACACCCTCCCCACCGAGCTGCGCTTCGTCGACCAGCGCACCTTCGGCGGCCTCTCGCTGCACGAGCCCGTGCCCGGCGACCCCGACGGGCTGCCCGACGTCATCGCGCACATCGCCCGCGACCCGCTGGACCCCGCCTTCGACGAGGCCGCGTTCCACACCGCGCTGCGCCGCCGCCGTACGACCGTCAAGCGGGCCCTACTCGACCAGTCGCTGATCAGCGGCGTCGGCAACATCTACGCCGACGAGGCGCTGTGGCGCTCTCGGCTGCACTACGACCGCCCCACGGCGACGCTCACCCGCCCGCGCAGCGCAGAACTGCTCACGCACATCCGTGAGGTCATGAACGAGGCGCTCGCCGTCGGCGGCACGAGCTTCGACAGCCTCTACGTCAACGTCAACGGTGAATCCGGCTATTTCGACCGGTCGTTGGACGCGTACGGCCGTGAGGACGAGCCGTGCCGCCGCTGTGGCACGCCGATGCGGCGGCGCCCGTGGATGAACCGCTCCAGCTACTTCTGCCCCCGCTGCCAGCGCCCGCCGCGCGGGGCCTGACGCCGGCGGCGGGGCACGCCGTCCTCCCCGCGCTCAATAGCCGAAGTCCTGCGTCCACCAGGGCCCGCCCGCCCCGGGGTTCACACCGATCCCCAGCGTGCGGTACTCCCGGTTGAGGATGTTCGCCCGGTGTCCCGTGCTGTGCATCCACGCCTCCATGACGGCCTCGGGGTCGGGCTGGCCGCGCGCGATGTTCTCGCCGCCGAGGTTCCCGATGCCGCGGCCGGCCGCGCGGTCCCACGGGGTGCGCCCGTCCGGGTCGGTGTGCGCGAAGAAGCCGCGCCGGGCCATGTCGTCGCTGAAGGACTGCGCCAGCGAGGAGAGCCGGGGGCTGGGAGCCAGCGGCCGGGCGCCGACCTTGGCCCGCTCCTTGTTGACCAGGGCGAGGATCTGGGCGACGGGCGTCGCCTGGAGGTCGACCGCTTCGGTAGCCGTGCCCGGATCGCCGGGGTCCGCCACGGGCAGATCCGCGGCGGCGGTGCCGGGGATCGTGGCCGGGAGGGTGTGCGCCTCGCTGCCGGGATCGATGCCGGACCCGTCCGGCTCGGGCGACGGCGCCTCCGGGGAGGGGTCGGCGGAGGGCGTGGGCCGCGCCTCCGGGCGCTGCGCCCCGCGGCTCACCGGCAGCCCGCCGCGGTCGGGCGCGGGGGCCTGCGCGCGCGGCTGCGGGTCGCTCTGCAGGACGGGCGGGTCGTCGGCGCGCACCTGCCCGCCGGGGCTGCCGCCGCCTAGCTGGAGGGTGTCCCCTCCGGAGAACAGCCCCGAGGCCATCGCGACCACACCCATCGCCATCGCCGCAGAAGCGCCGAGCAGCCCGGTCCGCACGGGGGCGCTCACCCGGCCGCGCCGCCGCGCGGTGCGGTGCCGGCCTGCGTCGGTGGGTTCGCCGGGCCCGTACGGGGGCCCGGTGCCGGAGGTCCCGTGCACCGAGGGCGTCTCGGCCGGCGGGGGAGCGGCTGCGGGGTGACCGGGGGCTTGGTGGGCAGAGCGTCGATGGCGACCCATCCGCTGCCTTCCTCACGTGTTCGGCGTCATCGTGCGTCACTCGTACGGGGGTGGGACCTGACGACCGGCGACTGTACGGCAATAGGGCCAGGGTCTAAGCGCTTCGTATGCAATTGGTCGGTTAACGTGCAGACATGAACGAGAATGTCCGTCTGACGGCCTGGGTCCGGGGCCATGTGCAAGGTGTCGGCTTCCGATGGTTCACCCGGGAGAACGCCTTGCGGATCGGTGGGCTCGAGGGCTTCGCCTCGAATCTCGCCGACGGCCGGGTCCAGGTGGTCGCCGAGGGCGCGCGCGAGGGCTGTGAACAATTGCTCGACTGGCTGCGTGACGGGAACACGCCCGGCCGCGTGGAGGGCGTCACGGAGATCTGGGACGTGCCGCGCGGCGGTTATGACGGCTTCGAGATCCGCTGACCATCCATGCCGGAATGGGGATTTTTATCCCGGGGCGGGCGGGGCGGACCCCCGCAGAGAAGCGGTGTCCGTGAGGCGCGGCGACCTTATTGATATGTCATTGGCATATGCGAACGGAAGAAATTCCCTGATGGTTGCCAACTCGCCGCTCTCGTGGAAGGCTGCTGCTCAACGGATGATCTCTACGCCCCTCCGGGCCCGGGAGCGACTGCGCCGCGTATTCACCGCCGCGCACCCCTGGGACGCCCGCCGATACGGGGTGTGATCGTGTTGACCGTCAAACTTTTTGGTGAGACTCTGGAAGCCCCGCGCACCTTAGCTGTTTGGCATTGAACACCGCAGTAGTGATGGCAGACCGCGGGTGCGAATCCCTCACGACCCACACCGCTTCGGTCGGTCACTCAGTGTGGAGGACCATCCATCATGGCAAAGGCGCTTCTCGGTTACGTCGGCGGCTCCGACCCCCGAGTCCTCTCCGAGATGCGACGGCTTCAGCAGCGTGTCCAGGACCTTGAATCCGAGCTCATCCGGATGCAGGCCGAGAACGACGCGCTGACTGCCGCCGCTCACCACGGCGACTCGTTGCTCGACAGCATCGACGTATCCCAGGCGGAGCCTGCGCTCGCCTGACCGCAGCCGCCCTGCCCCGGGGGCCCGGTCGGGCTGCACTGTCAGCCGCTTGAGAGTTGCAAGGGACGCTCCGGCGTCCCTTCGTCGTATCCGGTGGGCCCCATCTGATCGTCGTATCACCGTGCCGTTTTCCGGCCGTTTTCCTCCCGTCCCCTTGGACTGATGTGCCCTGCCCCTTCCCGGGTGAAACCGGAAAATTGAAAGGGGCAGCTTGTTGTCGCCCCCGGCTGCCTCGTGCCGGGCGGTCGTGGGGGGCGCGCGGCCGGTAGAGTCCTTCCGCGTGCACCTCAAGAGCCTGACCCTGCGAGGGTTCAAATCCTTCGCCTCCGCGACGACCCTGCGCTTCGAGCCCGGGATCACGTGCGTGGTGGGACCCAATGGCTCCGGAAAGTCCAATGTGGTCGACGCGCTTTCCTGGGTCATGGGAGAACAGGGCGCGAAGTCACTGCGCGGCGGCAAGATGGAGGACGTCATCTTCGCCGGGACCACCGGCCGTCCGCCGCTGGGCCGCGCCGAGGTCTCGCTCACCATCGACAACTCCGACGGCGCGCTGCCCATCGACTACGCCGAGGTCACCATCACGCGGATCATGTTCCGCAACGGCGGCAGCGAGTACCAGCTCAACGGCGACACCTGCCGGCTCCTCGACATCCAGGAACTGCTCTCCGACTCCGGCATCGGCCGCGAGATGCACGTCATCGTCGGCCAGGGCCAGCTGGACTCCGTCCTGCACGCCGACCCCATGGGCCGCCGCGCCTTCATCGAGGAGGCGGCCGGCGTACTGAAGCACCGCAAGCGCAAGGAGAAGGCGCTGCGGAAGCTCGACGCGATGCGGGCGAACCTCGCGCGCGTCCAGGACCTGACCGACGAACTGCGCCGCCAGCTCAAGCCGCTCGGCCGGCAGGCCGCGGTCGCCCGCCGGGCCGCGGTCATCCAGGCCGACCTCCGCGACGCCCGGCTGCGGCTGCTCGCCGACGACCTGGTGACCCTGCGCCGGGCCCTGCACGCCGAACTCGCCGACGAGGCCGCCCTCAAGGCCCGCAAGGAGGCCGCCGAGAGCGCGCTGCGGGCGGCCGCGCAGCGCGAGGCCGCGCTGGAGGAGCAGGTCCGCGCGCTCACACCGCGCCTCGCCGCCGCCCAGCGGACCTGGTACGAGCTGTCGCAGCTCGCCGAGCGGGTGCGCGGCACGATCGGCCTGGCCGACGCCCGGGTCACCAGCACCACCACCGCGCCCGCCGAGGAGCGCCGCGGCCGCGACCCCGAGGATCTGGAGCGCGAGGCGGCCCGGGTCCGCGAGCAGGAGGCGGAGCTCGAGGCCGCGCTCGAAGCGGCGGGCACGGCCCTGGAGGAGACCACCGCGCACCGGGCCGAGCTGGAGCGCCGGCTCGCGGAGGAGGAGCGGCGGCTGCGCGACGCCGCCCGCGCCGTCGCCGACCACCGCGAGGGCCTCGCCCGCCTGCACGGGCGCGTCACCGCCGCGCACGGCCGGGCCGCCTCCGCGCAGGCCGAGATCGACCGGCTGACCGCCGCCCGCGACGAGGCCCGCGAACGGGCGGCCACCGCCGAGGAGGAGTACGAGCGGCAGCGGGCCGAGGTCGAGGGGCTCGACGCGGGGGACCTCGAGCTCGCCGCCCGGCACGAGGACGCCAAGCGCGAGCTGGCCGCGGCCGAGGCGGCGCTGACGGAGGCCCGGGAGGCGGCGACGGCCACCGAGCGCCGCCGCGCGGCGACCGCCGCCCGCCGCGACGCCCTGGCGCTGGGCCTGCGCCGCAAGGACGGCACGGGCGCGCTGCTGTCCGCGCAGGATCGTTTGTCCGGACTGCTCGGACCGGCCGCCGAGCTCCTGACGGTCGCCTCCGGCCATGAACTCCCCATCGCAGCCGCCCTGGGCGCCGCCGCCGACGCCCTCGCCGTCACCGACACCGCCACGGCCGCCGAGGCCCTGCGCCTGCTGCGCAAGCAGGACGCCGGGCGCGCGGCACTGCTGGTGGCGCGTGGTCTGGGCGATGCCGGAGAACACCGCACCGCCCCGGCGCCCGCGGGCCCCGGCCCCCGTCCCGCGCTCGAACTCGTCCACGGGCCCGCCGCGTTGCTGGCCGCCGTGGCACCGGTGCTGCGGAACGTCATGGTCGTCGGGACGCTGGACGAGGCCGAGGAACTGGTGGCCGAACGGCCGGAGTACGTCGCCGTGACCGCCGAGGGCGACCTCCTCGGGGAACACTTCGCGCAGGGCGGCTCCGGTGGCGCGCCCAGCCTGCTGGAGGTGCAGTCCGCCGTCGACGAGGCCACCGCCGAACTGGCCGAACTGGACTCCCGCTGCGAGGAATTGACGCTCGCCCAGCGGACCGCGGACGAGCGGCGCGTCGCATGCGCCGCCCTGGTCGAGGAGCTGGCGGGCAGGCGCAGCGCCGCGGACCGCGAGAAGTCGCAGGTCGCCCAGGCTCTGGGGCGCCTCGGCGGGCAGGCGCGCGCGGCGGCCGACGAGGCGGGCCGTACGGCGGCGGCCGTGGCACGGGCCGAGGAGGCACTCGTCCGCGCCACCGAGGAGGCCGAGGAGCTGGCCGAGCGGCTGGCGGTGGCCGAGGAGGCGGGCCCGGAGGACACGGACGAGCCGGACACCTCCGTACGCGACCGGCTCGCGGCCGACGGGGCCAACGCTCGGCAGACCGAGATGGAGGCCCGGCTCCAGGTCCGTACGCACGAGGAGCGGGTGAAGGCGCTCGCCGGACGGGCGGACGGGCTGGACCGGGTGGCGCGCGCCGAACGGGAGGCGCGGGCGCGTGCGGAGCAGCGGCGCGCCCGGCTGCGCCACGAGGCTCGCGTCGCCTCG
The DNA here is from genome assembly GCF_042895325.1 of Streptomyces sp. NPDC001407. Taxonomy (NCBI): domain Bacteria; kingdom Bacillati; phylum Actinomycetota; class Actinomycetes; order Kitasatosporales; family Streptomycetaceae; genus Streptomyces; species Streptomyces sp. NPDC001407. Next base: position 27,535 of record NZ_JBIAWF010000001.1, on the reverse strand, counting down.
GCCGTCGCCGCGGGTGCCCGGCAGCTGCTGGCGCACGTGGAGGTGTCGGTCGTCCGTGCCGACGAGGAGCGTACGCACGCGGAGGCGGCGAAGGCCGAACGCGAACGGGACCTGATCGCGGAGCGCAACCGGGGCCGCGAGCTCAAGGACGAGCTCGACCGGCTCACGGACTCGGTGCACCGGGGCGAGGTGCTCGGCGCGGAGAAGCGGCTGCGCATCGAGCAGCTGGAGGCCAGGGCCCTGGAGGAGCTGGGCGTGGAGCCCACGGCGCTCGTCGCGGAGTACGGGCCGGACCAGCCCGTACCGCCGTCGCCGCCGGCCGAGGGCGAGGAGCTGCCCGAGGACCCGGAGGACCCGAGGAACCGGCCGGTGCCCTATCTGCGGGCCGAGCAGGAGAAGCGGCTGAAGGCCGCGGAGCGCGCGTACCAGCAGCTCGGCAAGGTCAATCCGCTCGCGCTGGAGGAGTTCGCGGCGCTGGAGGAGCGGCACCAGTTCCTCTCCGAGCAGCTGGAGGACCTCAAGAAGACCCGCAGCGACCTGCTCCAGGTGGTGAAGGACGTCGACAAGCGGGTCGAGGAGGTCTTCACGGAGGCTTACCACGACACCGCCCGGGAGTTCGAGGGCGTCTTCTCGCGGCTCTTCCCCGGCGGGGAGGGCCGGCTCGTGCTCACCGACCCGGACGACATGCTGGCGACCGGTGTGGACGTGGAGGCGCGGCCACCGGGCAAGAAGGTCAAGCGGCTGTCGCTGCTGTCGGGCGGCGAGCGGTCCCTGACCGCGGTGGCACTGCTGGTGGCGATCTTCAAGGCGCGGCCCAGCCCGTTCTATGTGATGGACGAGGTCGAGGCGGCGCTGGACGACACCAATCTGCAGCGGCTGATCCGGATCATGGAAGAGCTCCAGGAGAGCTCCCAGCTGATCGTGATCACCCACCAGAAGCGGACGATGGAGGTCGCGGACGCGCTGTACGGCGTGTCCATGCAGGGCGACGGAGTTTCCAAGGTGATCAGTCAGCGACTGCGTAGTTCCTGACCGCTACTTCAAGTGTTGAACGCAACGCTCAGGAAGCCCCCAGGAAACTTCTTGGTTACGACCTATTGACTTAGAAAATTGAAGGCATAAGGTCTGCAACGTTGCTAATACCTTCAAGTGGTGGGCCCCCCGGAGTTGTGCCCCACTTGAAGGGCCAAGCCCCCCACGCCCGGCAATGCCGCCGGGCCTCAGGAGTACACGTTGACCAGCACTGCGATGGCGCAGGGGTCCGAGGGCCGCAAGGCCCAGCCGGACCACCTCGGCCATGTCATCTTCATCACCGCGGCCGCGGCCATGGGTGGCTTCCTCTTCGGCTACGACAGTTCCGTGATCAACGGTGCCGTCGAGGGTATCCGCGGGAAGTACGACATCGGCTCTGCCGCTCTGGCCCAGGTCATCGCGATCGCCCTGATCGGCTGCGCGATCGGTGCCGCCACCGCGGGCCGCATCGCCGACCGCATCGGCCGGATCCGCGTCATGCAGATCTCCGCGACCCTCTTCACCATCAGCGCGATCGGCTCGGCGCTGCCCTTCGCGCTGTGGGACCTCGCCTTCTGGCGCGTCCTCGGCGGCATCGCCATCGGCATGGCCTCGGTCATCGGCCCGGCCTACATCGCCGAGGTCTCGCCGCCCGCCTACCGCGGCCGGCTCGGCTCCTTCCAGCAGGCCGCGATCGTCGTCGGCATCGCCGTCTCGCAGCTCGTGAACTGGGGCATCCTCAACCTCGCGCACGGTGAGCAGCGCGGCCACGTCCTGGGCATCGAGGCCTGGCAGCTCATGCTCGGCGTCATGGTCGTCCCGGCCGTCCTCTACGGCCTGCTGTCCTTCGCGATCCCCGAGTCCCCGCGCTTCCTGATCTCCGTCGGCAAGGTCGACCGGGCGAAGGTCGTGCTGGCCGACGTCGAGGGCCACACCGTCGACCTCGACAAGCGCGTCGCCGAGATCGAACTGGCCATGCACAGCGAGCAGAAGTCCACCTTCAAGGACCTGCTGGGCGGCAAGGCGGGCTTCCTGCCCATCGTCTGGGTCGGCATCGGCCTCTCCGTCTTCCAGCAGCTGGTGGGCATCAACGTCGCCTTCTACTACTCGGCGACCCTGTGGCAGTCCGTCGGCATCGACCCGAGCGACTCCTTCCTCTACTCCTTCACCACGTCGATCATCAACATCGTCGGCACCGTGATCGCGATGATCTTCGTCGACCGCATCGGCCGCAAGCCGCTCGCGCTCGTCGGCTCCGCCGGCATGGCGATCTCCCTCGCGCTGGAAGCCTGGGCCTTCGCCTCCAAGGCGGCCGACGGCTCGCTGCCGACCGCGCAGGGCACGGTGGCCCTGATCGCGGCCCACGCGTTCGTGCTCTTCTTCGCCCTGTCCTGGGGCGTCGTGGTCTGGGTCTTCCTCGGCGAGATGTTCCCCAACCGCATCCGCGCCGCGGCGCTCGGCGTCGCCGCGTCCGCGCAGTGGATCGCCAACTGGGCCATCACCGCGAGCTTCCCGAGCCTGTCGGACTGGAACCTCTCCGGTACGTACGTCATCTACGCGGTCTTCGCCGTGCTCTCCATCCCCTTCGTGCTGAAGTTCGTGAAGGAGACGAAGGGCAAGGCGCTGGAGGAGATGGGCTGACCCACCCCGCCGCCTCTCTCCTCGAAGGCCGTTGCCTCTGGCTCACTTGCGTGAGCCGGGGGCAGCGGCCGTTTTGTATGCGGGTGGGGTGCGGCGCCTGCGGCGCTTTGTTCCCCAGCCCCGCCCCTTCCCGGCTGCATCTGAATTTGCGGCTCCGCCGCGTGGGGGGCTCTGCCCCAGACCCCGATGCGCGGGGACGTCGGCTGACGCGCAGCGCCTGCGGCGCTAGTCCTCAAACTCCCCCAGCGGTAGCTGGGGGAGTTTGAGGACAACGCGGCGAAGCCGTGTTGCGGGGGTCTGGGGGGCTTGCCGCCAGTTTCGGGAAGGGGCGGGGCTGGGGAACAAAGCGCCGCAGGCGAAGCCCCCCACGCGGCGGAGCCGCACATCAGATACAGCCGGGAAGGGGCGGGGCAGGGGAACAGACCACGAGCCCGCCCGACACGCAAACGTCCCCTCCCGCCGGGGAACGGCGGAAGGGGACGGGGTGAAGCCAAGCGCAGCGGCCCGGCTACGCCGAGACCTTCTCGCGGGCCGGGGCCGAAGGCGAGGCCTCCGCCACGGACTCCTGCGGCGTCGGAAGCAGAAGCATCACGAGGGCCGCGATGGCGATCGTGGCCGCCCAGCCCAGGCCGTACTCACCGATGAACGTGCCGGACAGCGGACCGGCGAACCAGTCGCACTTGGTGAAGCAGGCACCCGCGATCAGGGCGACCGTCCAGGCGGTCATCGCCTGCCAGCAGAAGCCGCCCACGTACCAGTAGCGGCTGGTGCGGCCGGTGTCCATCAGGGCCTCCGCGTCGTAGCGCACCGCACGGGCCCGGCGGCGGGCCATGTCGACGGCGTAGACGCCGATCCACGCGGAGAAGGAGACCGCGAGCAGGATCAGGAAGGTGATGAAGGAGCTGAGGAAGCTCTTGGCGACCAGCATCAGCATCAGACCGCCGACGAGGGAGATCACGGCGTTGATGCTGACGGCCATCGCGCGCGGCAGCTTGACGCCCATCGTCTGGGCGGTGAAGCCGGCCGAGTACATCGACAGGCTGTTGATCAGCAGCATGCCCACGATCGCGGTCGCGAGGTACGGCACGGCCAGCCAGGTCGGCAGGATGTCGCCCAGGAAGGAGACCGGGTCCGGCGCCTTTGCCAGATCCGGGGTCGCCACGGCCATGACCGCGCCCATGAGCACCATCGGGACCATCACCAGGCCGGCGCCGGAGACCGTCGCGCCGACGATCTTCTTGCCGGACGCCTTGTGCGGCAGGTAGCGCGCGAAGTCGGGACCGGTCGGCACCCAGCTGATGCCACCGGCGGCGATGGTGCCGATGCCGGTGATCATCATGGCGGTGGTGCCCGTCGGCTTGGAGAAGACCTCGCTCCAGTCCATGTGGACGACGAGGTAGCCCAGCACCAGCACGGAGAAGACCCCGAAGAGGTACGTCGACCACTTGTTGCAGACGTTCAGCGCCTTGCGGCCCATGCCGCTCACCAGGAAGGTGCTGGCGACGAACAGGAAGAGCGTGACGACGATCAGCGGGGTGTTGCTCTTGATGCCGAAGAGCAGGTCCAGGACGGTCAGTACGGCGTAGGCGCCGGTGACCGCGTTGATCGTCTCCCAGCCGAAGCGGGCGACCCACAGGATCGCGCCCGGGAAGAGGTTGCCGCGGACGCCGAAGGTCGCGCGGGAGAGCATCGCGCCCGGGGCGCCGCCCCACTTGCCGGAGACCGACAGCACGCCGACCATGCCGAACGACGCGAGCGCGGCGCACCCGGCGACGATCAGGACCTGCCAGAAGTTCAGCTGGTTGAAGACGACCAGGGCCGCGCCCATGGTGAGCAGCAGCACACTGATGTTGGCGGCGACCCAGGTGGGGAACAGCTCCCGGACGCGACCGTGCCGCTCATGGTCCGGGACGGGCTCGATGCCGCGGGTTTCTATCGCGCCGTCGGACTCGGCGGGGACGACGTTGTCCATGTGGGGGGCTCCGTGCGGGTGAAGCGGGGCAAAAGCCACAGCGGAAGGGCCGGGGCAGAAAGAGACGCTGCGGACTCTACGCGCGTCACAACGTCACACGCCATCGTACTTTGCTCCAACTTTGGCCAGATAGTGCCTTTGGTCCTCGTTACTTCGTACGAATCCACAGGTCGCGGAGGCGGCGGCGCGATGACGGCCCGGTGTCCGATACTGGGGACGTTATGGAAATCGTCATCCTTGCTGTAGTCATCGCTGTGGTCGCGCTCGGCGCGATCAGCGGGCTCGTGGTCAGCAGCCGTAAGAAGAAGCAGCTGCCCCCGGCCCCGCCGAGCAGCCCGTCCGTCACCGCGCCGCCCGCCGAGCCGCACGTCGGCGAGGAGGCCGAGACCCCGCGCCCGGAGCCGCGCCGCACCGTCGAAGAGGTCGAGCTGCCCGCGGCCGACACCCCGGTGGCCGAGGCGCCCGTCGCGGAGCCGGAGGCCCCCGAGGCCCCGGCAGCGCCCGAGATCGAGGTCCCGGAGCCCACCGCCGGCCGGCTCGTCCGGCTGCGCTCCCGGCTCTCCCGGTCGCAGAACTCCCTCGGCAAGGGTCTGCTGACCCTGCTCTCCCGCGAGCACCTCGACGAGGACACCTGGGAGGAGATCGAGGACACCCTGCTCACCGCTGACGTCGGCGTCGCGCCCACGCAGGAGCTCGTGGAGCGCCTCCGCGAGCGGGTGAAGGTGCTCGGCACCCGCACCCCCGAGGAACTGCGCGTCCTCCTGCGCGAGGAGCTCGTCGCCCTCATCGGCGCCGACACCGACCGCATGGTCCACACCGAGCCCGGCGTGGGCGTGAACGGTGAGGAGAAGCCCGGTGTCGTGCTGGTCGTCGGCGTCAACGGCGTCGGCAAGACCACCACCACGGGCAAGCTCGCGCGCGTCCTCGTCGCCGACGGCAAGTCCGTGGTCCTGGGCGCTGCGGACACCTTCCGCGCCGCCGCCGCCGATCAGCTCCAGACCTGGGGCGAGCGTGTCGGCGCCCGCACGGTCCGCGGGCCCGAGGGCGGCGACCCGGCGTCGATCGCCTTCGACGCGGTCAAGGAGGGCATCGCCGAGAAGGCGGACGTCGTCCTCATCGACACCGCGGGCCGCCTGCACACCAAGACCGGGCTCATGGACGAGCTCGGCAAGGTCAAGCGCGTCGTCGAGAAGCACGGCTCGGTCGACGAGGTGCTGCTCGTCCTCGACGCCACCACCGGGCAGAACGGCCTGGTGCAGGCGCGGGTGTTCGCCGAGGTCGTGGACATCACGGGCATCGTGCTCACCAAGCTGGACGGCACCGCCAAGGGCGGCATCGTCATCGCGGTCCAGCGCGAGCTGGGTGTGCCGGTGAAGCTGGTGGGCCTGGGCGAGGGTGCGGACGACCTCGCGCCGTTCGAGCCGGAGGCGTTCGTGGACGCCCTGATCGGCGACTGACCGACGCGATCCGCGCGACGAGCGGGGCCCCACAGCTTCGGCTGTGGGGCCCCGCTCGTCGCGCGCTGAAGCCGGGGCGGCGGCCTCAACGGCACAGCGGCGCGCGGTGGCAGACGTAGGCCAGCGTGCCCAGCAGCAGCCGCGCCTGCGGTGGCCGGCCAGCGGTGTCGAGGGTCGGCGGGCGCAGCCAGCGCATCGGGCCGAGGCCCGCGAGATCGGAGGGCGGCGCGGTGATGTGGTCGCCGGGGCCGAGGCAGCGGAGGTCGAGGCGGGCGTCGTCCCAGCCCATGCGGTAGAGGAGCTGGGGGAGTTCGGCGGCGGCGCCGGGCGCGACGAAGAACAGGGCCCGCCCGTGCGGGGTGAGGGCCACCGGGCCGAGCGGCAGCCCCATGCGCTCGAGCCGGGCGAGGGCGTGCCGCCCGGCCGTCTCGGCGACCTCCAGGACGTCGAAGGAGCGGCCCACGGGCAGCAGCACGGCGGCCCCCGGCACCTCGCCCCACGCGGCCGCTGCGGCGCCGAGGGTGGCGCCCGCCGGGACGGGCGGGGCGAAGGCGAGCGGATGCGCGCCGGGGTCCGGGCAGTCGGTGGTGCCGCAGGAACAGGCCACGCGCCCGCCGCGGGAGGCGCGTGCGCCCGGGACCACATCCCATCCCCACAGGCCGGTGTACTCCGCCACCGCTGTCACGGTCTCGGCCGCGCGTCCGCGGCGCCGAGAGCCCGAGCGCAGATCCCGGATGCCGCCGATAGTGAAGCCCATGCCCCCTCCAACGGGTCGTGCTCGCCGATGGTTACGACTCGGAGTGTCTCGAACACGGACGGTCGTCGAATCCCTCCCCGTGGCGGCGTGAAGGTGTGCGGCCCGGTGCGCGCGGCCGAATGCGCGCCGTGGCGCGCATCGGTCCGACCTGCCCCTGATCGGTATGTGTCAAGTCAATCGCGTGGAGGTGCGGTTGAGTTCATTCCTTGGGGTGGCGAATGGTGGCGTTTCCTGGACTGCCCTCGCGTGATCAGTGATCGTAGGATTACTTTCGGTGCACGGACCTCGGAGATGCACCCGCCGACAAGTCGAATTCGTCGGAGGCGCGGCCCGTTTCGCCGCCCGGCCGCACAACCCCCGGCCGGGGTGGAGCATCACCGGACAGGCCGCCGCAGTGGGCGGCAAGCTGTTTGCGGTTCACGCACTGATCACAGAGTTCGGGATGGGGGCTTCCAGGTGGGCGGCAACGGCAGCGGCACCGGTGGTGCCGAGAAAGCTGAGAAGGCCGGGTCCGACCGGGCCGAGAAGCGTCCCAACGAGCAGTTGGGCTCCTGGTTCCTGCGCAGCGGTTGGTCCAAGGGCGAGCTGGCGCGCCAGGTCAACCGCAGGGCGCGGCAGTTGGGCGCCCACCACATCAGCACGGACACCTCGCGGGTGCGCCGCTGGCTCGACGGCGAGCAGCCGCGCGAGCCGATTCCCAAGATCCTCTCCGAGCTGTTCTCCGAGCGCTTCGGCTGCGTCGTCGGCGTCGAGGACATCGGGCTGCGGGCCGCGCACCAGTCGCCCTCCGTGGCCGGCGTCGATCTGCCCTGGGCCGGCCCGCAGACCGTCGAGCTGATCAGCGAGTTCTCCCGCAGCGACCTGATGCTGGCCAGGCGCGGCTTCCTCGGTGCCTCGCTCGCCCTCGCGGCGGGCCCCTCGCTGATCGAGCCGATGCAGCGCTGGCTCACGCCCGGCCCCGTCGGCCGGGATCTGCACAGCGTGTCGGACCGCTCCCCGCGCGCGTCCCGCCTCTCCGCGCCCGAGCTGGATCTGCTGGAGTCCACGACCGTGATGTTCCGGCAGTGGGACGCCCAGTGCGGCGGCGGGCTGCGCCGCAAGGCCGTGGTCGGGCAGCTCCACGAGGTCACCGACCTGCTCCAGGAGCCGCAGCCGGAGGCCACCTCCAAGCGGCTGTTCAAGGCCGCCGCCGAACTGGCCCAGCTGGCGGGCTGGATGAGCTACGACATCGGCCTCCACCCCACCGCCCAGAAGTATTTCGTGCTCGCCCTGCACGCCGCCAAGGAGGCCGGCGACCGCCCCCTCGGGTCGTACATCCTCTCCAGCATGGGCCGCCAGATGATCCACCTCGACCGGCCCGACGACGCCCTGGAGCTCATCCACCTCGGGCAGTACGGCTCGCGGGAGACGGCCACCGCGCGCACCCAGGCGATGCTCTACGCCGTGGAGGCCCGGGCGTACGCCAATATGGGGCAGCCCGCCAAGTGCAAGCGCGCGGTCACCATGGCGGAGGACTGCTTCGCCGACTGCGGCTCCGGTGACGACGAGCCCGACTGGATCCGCTTCTTCTCCGAGGCCGAGCTCAACGCCGAGAACGCCCACTCCTTCCGCGACCTCGCCTATGTGGCCGGCCGCAGCCCGACGTACGCCTCGCTCGCCCGGCCCAAGATGGAGCGCGCGGTCGAGCTCTTCGAGCAGGACGGCGACCACCACCGGTCGTATGCACTCAATCTCATCGGCATGGCCACCGTGCACCTGATGCAGCGCGAGCCGGAGCAGGCGACCGTCCTGGCCGGCAAGGCCCTGAAGATCGCCAAGCAGGTGCGCTCGGAGCGGGTCAACAACCGCCTGCGCAAGACCGTGGGCACCGCCGCCCGCGACTTCGGCGAGGTGCACGAGGTCGTCGCCCTCACCGAGCAACTGGGCATTCACCTGCCGGAAACCCCGGAAGCCGTGCAAGCGGTCTGACCCCGCCCGGCCGTCCTGGCCGGCCCTCGACACGTCCCTCCCGACCCACGACCCCGACCGCGGCGGCCCTCCCGTACAGCCCGACTCGGCTCCCCCACGCCAGGTCCGACAGGGCGGTCGCCGCGGCCGGTCCGAGCACCTCATGGACCGCCGCCGCGAAGCACAGCACGGCGCGGGCCGATCACCGCAGTTCATCGGGGTGTAACACCTACGACGCCATCGTCATCCCGGTGAAACAACCGGCCGCACCGGCTGAAACCGCGCTGCGTCAACCTCTTGGCGAAACCCGGCCCGCTGACAACCCGCCCGTACGGGCCGCCGCTTTCGAGGAGACGTCGCGTGAATGGCGCAGATACCGCATTCGTATTGATCAGTGCCGCGCTCGTGATGCTGATGACCCCGGGCCTGGCCTTCTTCTACGGCGGCATGGTGCGGGTCAAGAGCGCGCTCAACATGCTGATGATGTCGTTCATCTCGCTCGGCATCGTCACCGTGCTGTGGGTGCTCTACGGCTACTCACTCGCCTTCGGTGACGATGTCGGCGCCGGGCTGCTCGGCAATCTCGACCACATCGGCCTCAAGGGCATCAGCCCGGAGACACTGACCGGCAAGGGCGGCATCCCGGTCTTCGCCTTCGCCCTCTTCCAGTTGATGTTCGCCGTCATCACCCCCGCCCTGATGAGCGGGGCGCTCGCCGACCGGGTGAAGTTCAGCGCCTGGGCCCTCTTCATCACCCTCTGGGTCACGGTCGTCTACTTCCCCGTCGCCCACTGGGTCTGGCAGCCCGGAGGCTGGCTCTTCAAGCTGAAGGTGATCGACTTCGCGGGCGGCACGGCCGTCCACATCAACGCGGGCATCGGCGCCCTCGCCGCCGTGCTCGTCGTCGGCAAGCGCATCGGCTTCAAGAAGGACCCCATGCGGCCGCACAGCCTGCCGCTGGTGATGCTCGGCGCGGCGCTGCTGTGGTTCGGCTGGTTCGGCTTCAACGCCGGTTCGGCGCTCGCCGCCAACGGCACCGCGGCCAACATGGCGCTCAACACCCAGGTGGCGACGGGCGCCGCCATGCTCGGCTGGCTCGCCTACGAGCGCATCCGGCACGGCGCGTTCACCACCCTCGGCGCGGCCTCCGGCGCCGTCGCCGGCCTGGTCGCCATCACGCCCTCCGGCGCCGCCGTCAACGCCTTCGGCGCGCTCCTCATCGGCGTGGTCGCCGGCGCGGTCTGCTCCTGGGCCGTCGCCCTGAAGTTCAAGCTCGGCTTCGACGACTCGCTCGACGTGGTCGGCGTCCACCTCGTCGGCGGTGTCATCGGCACCCTGCTCGTCGGCCTCCTCGCCACCGGTGGCATCGGCGGCGGCACCCAGCTCGGACGGCAGGCCGTCGGGGCGTTCGCGGTGCTGGGCTACTCCTTCACCGTCTCCTGGCTCCTCGCCAAGCTCGTCGACAAGGTCATCGGCTTCCGGGCCGCCGAGGACGACGAACTGAGCGGCATCGACCAGGCGTTCCACGCCGAGACCGCCTATGACTTCAGCGCGGTCGGCGGCGTCTCGGCGGTCACCCGGGCCGTCGCGCACACCCCGCCGGGCCCGTCCTCGGAGACCGGCGACGACGCGTCCGGCCACACCCCGGACAACGGCACGGCACAGCACAAGAAGGTGGACGCATGAAGCTCATCACCGCGGTCGTCAAGCCGCACATGGTCGACGACATCAAGGCCGCGCTGCGGAGCCTCGGCGTGCGCGGCATGACCGTCAGCGAGGCCAGCGGGTCCGGCCGCCAGCGGGGCCACACCGAGGTCTACCGCGGCGCCGAGTACACCGTCGACCTCGTGCCGAAGATCCGGATAGAGATCCTCACCGAGGACCACGACGCCGAGGACGTCGTCGACACCATCGTGAAGACGGCCCGTTCCGGCGACACCGGCAAGATCGGCGACGGCAAGGTGTGGGTCGTCCCGGTCGAGGACGTCGTCCGCGTACGCACCGGCGAGCACGGCCCGGACGCCCTGTAGGCCCGCGGCCGTTCGAGGCCCGGACCGGCCGGCCCCCTTCCACGAGCACTCTCAAGGAGTCCTGACGTGACGGACACCGGTTCCCCGGCGACCGGCTCGGAACCCGGCGGTTACGCGGCGGCCCGGCTGCGCCTCCTGCACCAGGGGCGGCAGGCCGGGCCGCCGCGCCGCGCCGCCCTCGCCCGGCTCACCGACCAGTGGCTGGGGACCCTGCTCGGCGAGACCCACGGCGTGGCGCTCGTGGCCGTCGGCGGCTACGGCCGCGGCGAGCTGTCCCCGCGCAGCGACCTCGACGTCCTGCTGCTGCACGACGGTTCGGCGGACATGTCGAAGATCGCCGCGATCGCCGACCGCGTCTGGTACCCCGTCTGGGACATGGGCCTCGCGCTCGACCACTCCGTGCGCACCCCGGCCGAGGCGCGCCGGACCGCGGCCGCCGACCTCAAGGTCCACCTCGGGCTCCTCGACGCCCGCCACCTCGGCGGCGACGAGCACCTCACCGCCGGGCTGCGCGCCACCGCCTATGCCGACTGGCGGGCCCAGGCCCCCTCCCGGCTGCCGGAGCTGCGTGAGCTCGGGGAGGAACGCGCCAGGCTCCAGGGCGAGTTGCGGTTCCTGCTGGAGCCCGACCTCAAGGAGGCGCGCGGCGGCCTCCGGGACGCCACCGCCCTGCGCGCCGTTGCCGCCTCCTGGCTCGCGGACGCGCCCCGCGAGGGGCTGGAGAGCGCCCGTGCCCTGCTGCTCGACACCCGCGACGCCCTCCACCTGGCCACCGGCCGCGCCACCGACCGGCTGGCCCTCCAGGAGCAGGACCAAGTGGCCGCCGCCGTCGGCCTCCCCGACGGCGACACCCTGCTGCGCGAGGTCTACGAAGCCGCCCGCACCGTCTCCTACGCCGCCGACGTCACCTGGCGCGAGGTAGGGCGCGTCCTGCGCGCCCGCTCGGCCCGGCCGCGCCTGCGGCGGATCCTCGGCGGGCGCGGCGGCCGCGGCGGTTTCGTGGAGCCGGAGCGGCTGCCGCTGGCCGAGGGCGTCGTCGAGCAGGACGGCGAGGCGGTCCTCGCCCGTGCGGCACGGCCCGAGCGCGACCCCGTGCTGCCGCTGCGCGCCGCGGCCGCGGCCGCGCAGGCGGGGCTGCCGCTGTCGCCGCACGCCGTGCGCCGGCTGGCCGCCACCGCGGGCCCGCTGCCGGTGCCCTGGCCCGACGAGGCGCGCGAGGCGCTGGTCACCCTGCTCGGCGCGGGCCCTCCCACCGTCGAGGTCTGGGAGGCCCTCGAAGCGGAAGGGATCATTTCGCGGCTGCTGCCCGAATGGGAGCACGTGCGCTGCCGCCCGCAGCGCAACGCCGTGCACCGCTGGACCGTCGACCGCCACCTGATCGAGACCGCGGTCCGGGCTGCCGCCCTCGCACGCGACGTCGACCGCCCCGACCTGCTCCTCGTCGCCGCCCTGCTGCACGACATCGGCAAGGGCCGCCCCGGCGACCACTCCGTGGTGGGGGAGGCCCTCACCCGGGACATCGCCGCCCGGCTCGGCTTCGGCCCGGCCGACACCGAGACCCTCGCGACGCTCGTACGCCACCACCTGCTGCTCATCGACACCGCCACCCGGCGCGACCTCGACGACCCGGCGACCGTCCGGACCGTCACCGACGCCGTCGCCCGCACCGACACCCTGGAGCTGCTCCACGCCCTCACCGAGGCCGACGCCCTCGCCACCGGGCCGGCGGCCTGGAGCGCCTGGCGGGCCTCGCTGGTGGCGGGCCTCGTGCGCCGCGCCGCGGCAGCGCTCACGGGCGACGCCCCCGGCTGTAAGCGGGCGGAGCCGCCGGCCACCGGGCACGAGCGCCTGGTGGCCGAGGCGCTGCGCACCGGAGGCGTCGTGCTGGAGCTGCGCGAGCGGCCGGAGGGCGAGGACGCCCCCGACGGCACGGGCACGGTCGGCGTGGAGCTGGCCATCGCCCTTCCCGACCGCTCGGGGGTGCTGCCCGCGACCGCCGGGGTCCTCGCACTGCACCGGCTGACTGTCCGCGCGGCGGACCTCCGGTCGGTCGGTGGCACGCTGCTGCTGCGCTGGCGGGTGGCCGCCGAGTTCGGCTCCCTGCCGGAGCCCGCGCGGCTGCGGAACGATCTCGTACGGGCCCTGGACGGCGGCCTCGACCTCGTCGGACGGCTCGCGGAGCGGGAGGCGGCGTACGCCAAGCGGCGCCGGGGCGCGCACGCGCCGCCGCGGGTGACCGTGGCCGCCGGCGGCTCGCGGGACGCGACGGTCCTGGAGGTACGGGCCCAGGACGCCCCCGGCCTGCTGCACCGCATCGGGCGGGCCCTGGAGGAAGCCGGGGTGTGGGTGCGCAGCGCGCACGTGAGCACGCTCGGGGCCAATGTGGTGGACGCGTTCTATGTGACGCGGAGCGACGGCGGGCCGCTGCCCGACGACGAGGCGACGGCGGTGGCCCAGGCTGTGGAGGCGGCACTGACCTGAGCCGGGACCGCCGCGCACCGTGGGCATCCCGGCGGCATCCGAGCGCACACGGGCGCTCCGCCGTGCCCGCGGCGCATTTCCCGTCCTTTCCGGTTCCGTCTCCGGTTCGTCATATCCGGTGGGCGAGGACACCGGGTCGGCGGGGCCAGATACTCTGGAGGGCGATTGACCCCGCCCCCGACCCCGAGGACCGACGAGCGCTGTGTTCGATACTCTTTCCGACCGCTTGGCGGACGTATTCAAGAACCTCCGGAGCCGGGGCCGACTGTCCGAGGCGGACATCGACGCCACCGCCCGCGAGATCCGTATCGCGCTGCTCGAAGCGGACGTCGCCCTGCCGGTCGTCCGCGCGTTCATCCGCCAGGTCAAGGAGCGGGCCAACGGCGCCGAGGTCTCCGCGGCGCTGAACCCCGCCCAGCAGGTCATCAAGATCGTCAACGAGGAGCTCATCGGCATCCTCGGCGGCGAGACCCGCCGGCTGCGCTTCGCGAAGACCGGTCCCACGGTCATCATGCTCGCCGGTCTCCAGGGTGCCGGTAAGACCACCCTCGCCGGAAAGCTCGGCTTCTGGCTCAAGGGCCAGGGCCACGCGCCGCTGCTGGTCGCCTGCGACCTCCAGCGCCCCAACGCCGTCAACCAGCTGTCCGTCGTCGCCGAGCGCGCCGGTGTCGCGGTCTACGCGCCGGAGCCGGGCAACGGCGTCGGCGACCCGGTGCAGGTCGCCAAGGACTCGATCGAGTTCGCGAAGTCCAAGCAGTACGACGTGGTCGTCGTCGACACCGCCGGCCGCCTCGGCATCGACGCCGAGCTGATGCAGCAGGCCGCGGACATCCGCGACGCCGTCGGCCCCGACGAGGTGCTCTTCGTCGTCGACGCCATGATCGGTCAGGACGCGGTCAACACCGCCGAGGCGTTCCGCGACGGCGTCGGCTTCGACGGCGTGGTGCTCTCCAAGCTCGACGGTGACGCCCGCGGTGGTGCCGCCCTGTCGGTCGCGCACGTGACCGGCAAGCAGATCATGTTCGCCTCCAACGGCGAGAAGCTGGACGACTTCGACGCGTTCCACCCGGACCGCATGGCGTCCCGCATCCTCGGCATGGGCGACATGCTCAGCCTCATCGAGAAGGCCGAGCAGACCTTCAGCCAGGACGAGGCCGAGAAGATGGCGGCCAAGCTGGCGAAGGGGCCGAAGGAGTTCACGCTCGACGACTTCCTGTCCCAGATGGAACAGGTCCGCAAGATGGGCTCCATCTCCAAGCTCCTTGGCATGCTGCCCGGCATGGGGCAGATCAAGGAGCAGATCAACAACCTCGACGAGCGCGACGTCGACCGCACCGCCGCGATCATCAAGTCGATGACCCCGGCCGAGCGCCAGGACCCCACGATCATCAACGGCTCGCGCCGCGCCCGTATCGCCAAGGGCTCGGGTGTGGACGTCAGCGCGGTCAAGAATCTGGTGGAGCGCTTCTTCGACGCCCGCAAGATGATGTCCCGCATGGCCCAGGGCGGCGGCATGCCGGGGATGCCCGGGATGCCGGGCATGGGCGGCGGCGCGGCTCGCAAGAAGAAGCAGGTCAAGCAGGCCAAGGGCAAGCGTAAGAGCGGCAACCCGATGAAGCGCAAGGCCGAGGAAGAGGCAGCGGCGGCGCGCCGCGAGCAGCAGGCTGCCAACCCGCTGGGCCTGCCCGCCGCCGGCCAGGAGCCGCAGAACTTCGAACTCCCCGACGAGTTCAAGAAGTTCATGGGCTGATCCCGTCATACGAAAGCGCTTGAGGTCCTACTGACGTCAGTAGGACCTCAAGCGCTTTCGTGGGGCAGGGCTAGACGCGGGCTATGAGATAGCGGAAGACGTTGGGCATCCACACGGTGCCGTCATGGCGCAGGTAGGGGTGGAGCGCCTCGGCGAGCTCCTTGGTGACCTGCTCCTCGTCCGTGGCCTCGATCGCCGCGTCGAAGGCGCCGGTCGAGAGCATCCCGCGGACCGCGCTGCCCAGGTCGGCGTAGCCGTACGGGCAGGCCACGCGGCCCGATCCGTCCGGGCGCAGTCCGGCGCGCTGGGCGAGGTTCTCCAGGTCGTCGCGGCCGCTCGGCCGCCAGCGGGAGGGCGCGCACATGGGGTCCGCGAGCCGGGCCGCGACTCGAAGCGCCCCCGAGGCGGCGCAGCGCTCCTGCGGTCCCCAGCCGGCCAGGACGACGGGCGCGCCGTATTCGGCACACGCGGCCGCCTTGGCGAGGGCGCCCGCCAGGTGGTGGGCGCCGCCGCCCGCGCAGTACAGCGGGTCGAAGGCCGTGACGAGGTTGAAGGGGGGAGCGCCCGGCTCGGTGACGGATTCGGGGCCGCCGTGCCCGAGGCGTGCGCCGCGTCCGGCGCCGCCTTCGGGGGACAGCCGTTCATGGGCCAGGTCCAGCCGCCGCCGGTCGGAGTCGATGCCGCAGACCGTGGCGCCCCGGGCCGACGCCATCAGCAGGGCCAGCCCGGATCCGCAGCCCAGGCTGAGCAGCCGGGTGCCGGAGGAGACCTCCAGCCGTTGGTACACCGCTTCGTAGAGCGGCACCAGCATCCGTTCCTGGATCTCCGCCCAGTCGCGGGCCCGGGAGCCGGGCGACGCAGCGGACGGCCGGTGCCGCCGCACGAGCGTTGGTGTCATCGAAAGCGCCCCAATCCGCCGAGAGACGTGTGTGTGCCGAATCGGCCCCCCGATGTGCTGCCGTGCGCGCGCTGCTGTGAAGCACCCCCGTATGCCAGAGAACTCCGCTTCCGTCCCCGAGTCCAGTGGGTGGCGCGAGAAGGTTCCCGTCCGCCCACGATGGCATGTGCCGGGCGCTCTCGCACGGGCAACGGGGGCGGCGGTCCGCCGGCGGGCGTGGGGCCGCGGGGAGGGGATTCACGCTCGGGTGGATCGGCCCCGTACCATTCGCACCATGGCAAAGGCTCCCATTCTCACCCCCCAGGCGGAAGACTTCCCGCGCTGGTACCAGGACTTGATCAACAAGGCCGAGCTGGCCGACAACGGCCCGGTGCGCGGCACCATGGTCATCCGCCCGTACGGGTACGGGCTCTGGGAGCGCATGCAGCAGGAGATGGACGCGCGCATCAAGGACGCGGGCGCCTCCAACGCGTACTTCCCGCTGTTCATCCCGCAGTCCTACCTGACGCGGGAGGCCGAGCACGTCGAGGGCTTCGCGCCCGAGCTCGCGGTCGTCACGCACGGCGGCGGCAAGGAGCTCGAGGAGCCGGTCGTCGTCCGGCCCACCTCCGAGACGATCATCAACGAATACTTCTCCAAGTGGGTGCAGAGCTACCGCGACCTGCCCCTGCTGATCAACCAGTGGGCCAACGTGGTGCGTTGGGAGATGCGTCCGCGCGTCTTCCTGCGCACGAGCGAGTTCCTCTGGCAGGAGGGCCACACCGCCCACGCCACCTACGAGGACGCGCGTGAGTACGCGGCCCGCATCCACCGCGACGTCTACTACGACTTCATGGTGAACGTGCTCGGCATCGACGTCGTGCTCGGCCGCAAGACGGCCAAGGAGCGCTTCGCGGGTGCCATCAACACCCTCACGCTCGAGGGCATGATGCGGGACGGCAAGGCCCTCCAGATGGGCACCAGCCACGAGCTCGGCCAGAACTTCGCCAAGGCGTTCAACACCTCCTACCTGTCCAAGGACGGGCAGCAGGAGATGGTCTGGCAGACCTCGTGGGGCGTCTCGACCCGCATGGTCGGCGGTCTGATCATGTCGCACGGCGACGACAGCGGCCTGCGGGTGCCGCCGCGCCTCGCCTCCGTCCAGGCCGTCGTCCTGGCGATCAAGGGTGACGACGCCGTGATCGCCAAGGTCCGCGAGATCGGTGAGGCGCTGAAGGCCGCCGGGATCCGGGTGCAGGTCGACGACCGCACCGACACCCCCTTCGGCCGCCGCGCCGTGGACTGGGAGCTCAAGGGCGTTCCGGTGCGCATCGAGGTCGGCCCGCGCGACCTGGAGAACGGCACCGCGATGCTGGCCCGCCGGATCCCCGGGGGCAAGGCGCCGGTCCGCCTCGACGAGCTGGTCGCGCTGCTGCCGAAGGTCCTGGAGGAGGACCAGGAGCTGCTGCTGACCCAGTCGCGCGAGCGCCGCGAGTCGCTGACGTCCGACGTGCGCACCATCGACGAGGCCGCGGAGGCCGCCGTCGCCGGTGGCTGGGCGCGGATCCCGTGGGCGGACCTCGGCCCCGAGGGCGAGGCCAAGCTCGCCGAGCAGGCCGTGTCCGTGCGCTGCCTGGTCGCCGAGGACGGCTCGGTGCCGGACGCCGACGACGCCCCCGGCACGATCGCGATCGTCGCGCGCGCCTACTGATCGCACCGGCCCCGCGCGGCCGGTGCGGTGAGGTCCCGGTGCGGAATGGATCGCTCCGGGGCGGGCAGACGTACGGAAGGGCGTGGGGGCGCACGCCCCCTGATGCGCGCTTACTCGTGAGTCAGTACGTCCCATGTTGCGAACGGGTGCGCGGGTTCTCCATAGATCTGCGCACCCGCCCTCGTCAGGACGCATGAGCGTGAAACTGACTGGTACGTGCAAATTATTTGGGATGGCCCGGTATCGGAACACCGGGCCGTCCCTGCTCGTTGTCACGACGTGAGCACGACACCACCTGTTCTCGCCGCAGAGCTGGCGCAGGCGTGGGCCGACATTCAGCGGTACCACCCCGAGCTGCCGGATCTAGCCGCGCCCGAATCGTTGATCGGGGAGTCGTCGTCCGCCTGCGGCGCCGAGCTCTCCTTCGAACGGCTGCTGCACGAGGCAGTGCACGGCATCGCGGCCGCCCGCGGTGTCCGTGACACGTCACGTGCGGGCCGCTACCACAATCGCCGGTTCCTGGCGATCGCCGAGGAGCTGGGTCTCGACCATGGGGACGAGCCGCATCCCAGCAGCGGCTTCTCGCTGGTCGTGCTCAACCCGGAGGCGCGCAAGCGCTACCGCCCCACCATCGAGAGACTCCAGCGCGCCCTGAAGGCGCACACCGTCGCCACCACCGCCGACACCTCGCGCACCTTCCGGGGTCCGGCGGCGCGGCACGGCTCCTCCGGCGGGGGAGTGCGGGTCAAGGCCGTGTGCGATTGCGGCCGCAACGTCCGCGTTGTGCCTTCTGTGCTCGCGCAGGCGCCGATCATGTGCGGCGGCTGCGGGCAGCCCTTCCGCATCCCGGAGGCCGTATCGGTCGGCTGACCTGGAGCGGTGTGGCACAATGGGACGCTGTACTCGACAGTCGCACAGGACCCCTCTCTCCTCCGGCTGACGCGTCCATCGGGCACCCGAGTACCGCAACCCCACGTGGCATCTCGTTGTGCCCAACCACGTCAAGACCAGGAGACACCACTCCAGTGGCAGTCAAGATCAAGCTGAAGCGTCTGGGCAAGATCCGTTCGCCTCACTACCGCATCGTCGTCGCCGACTCCCGCACCCGCCGTGACGGCCGGGCCATCGAGGAGATCGGTCTGTACCACCCGGTGCAGAACCCCTCGCGCATCGAGGTCGACACCGAGCGTGTCCAGTACTGGCTGGGTGTCGGCGCGCAGCCGACCGAGCCGGTCATGGCCATCCTCAAGGTCACCGGCGACTGGCAGAAGTTCAAGGGTCTGCCGGCCCCGGCCCCGATGCTCCTCCCCGAGACCAAGGAGGACAAGCGTCGCGCGTTCGACGAGTTCGCCAAGGGCCTCGAGGACAGCGCCGCGAAGGGTGAGGCCATCACCCCGAAGGCCAAGAAGTCGGAGAAGAAGGACGAGGCCGCCGCGGCCGAGTCCGCTGAGTCGACCGAGGCCTGAGGATGCTCGAGGAGGCCCTTGAGCACCTCGTGAAGGGCATCGTCGACAACCCCGACGAGGTGCAGGTCGCGTCGCGCAATCTGCGACGCGGGCGCGTGCTGGAGGTCCGGGTCCACCCCGACGACCTCGGCAAGGTGATCGGCCGCAACGGCCGCACCGCGCGCGCACTGCGCACCGTCGTGGGCGCCATCGGCGGCCGTGGCATCCGCGTCGACCTCGTCGACGTGGACCAGGTCCGCTGAGAAGCGATTGAGCACCGGCACGGGCCGGGAGGGGCTTATGGCCCCTCCCGGCCCGTTGTCGCGTTCGCTCGTCGTATTCGTACGGAGAAGCAGAGAAGGAACGGCATGCAGCTGGTAGTCGGCAGGATCGGCCGCGCCCATGGGATCAAGGGTGAGGTCACCGTTGAGGTGCGCACGGACGACCCGGAGCTGCGGCTCGGGCCGGGCGCCGTGCTGGCCACGGACCCCGCCGGAGTGGGCCCGCTGACCATCGAGACCGGGCGGGTGCACAGCGGTCGGCTGCTGCTGCGCTTCGCCGGCGTCAAGGACCGTACGGGCGCCGAGGCGCTCCGCAACACGCTCCTGATCGCCGAGGTGGACCCCGAGGAGACCCCCGAGGACCCCGAGGAGTTCTACGACCACCAGCTGATCGACCTCGACGTCGTCACCGCCGACGGCACCGAGATCGGCCGGATCACCGAGATCGCGCACCTGCCCTCGCAGGACCTCTTCATCGTGGAGCGGCCCGACGGCGGCGAGGTGATGATCCCCTTCGTCTCCGAGATCGTCACGGAGATCGACCTCGACGCGCAGCGCGCCGTCGTCGATCCGCCGCGCGGCCTGATCGACACCGAGCAGGCCGAGGTCGCGAGCTCCCGCGACGCCGAGGCCGAGGGCGCCGCCGGTCAGGACGAGGACGACGCGGCGAAGGGTGACGCGTGATGCGGCTCGACGTCGTCACGATCTTCCCGGAGTACCTGGAGCCGCTGAACGTCTCGCTCGTCGGCAAGGCCCGCGCGCGCGGCCAGCTGGACGTCCGGGTGCACGACCTGCGGGACTGGGCGCACGACAAGCACAACACCGTCGACGACACCCCGTACGGCGGCGGCCCCGGCATGGTGATGAAGCCCGAGCCCTGGGGCGAGGCGCTCGACTCCGTCATCGCCTCCGGGGAAGGCCTGCCCACCCTGGTCGTGCCCACGCCCAGCGGCAAGCCGTTCACCCAGCAGCTCGCCGTCGAGCTGTCCGAGAAGCCGTGGCTGGTCTTCACCCCCGCCCGCTACGAGGGCATCGACCGCCGCGTCATCGAGGAGTACGGCGACCGCCTCGACGTGCGCGAGGTCTCCATCGGCGACTACGTCCTGGCCGGCGGCGAGGCGCCCGTGCTGGTGATGGTCGAGGCCATCGCCCGGCTGCTCCCCGGCGTGCTGGGCAACGCGGAGTCCCACCGCGACGACTCCTTCGCGCCCGGCGCCATGGCCGACCTCCTCGAAGGGCCCGTCTACACCAAGCCCCCCGAGTGGCGCGGCCGGGGCATCCCGGATGTCCTGGTGAGCGGCCACCACGGCAAGATCGCCCGCTGGCGCCGCGACGAGGCGTTCCGGCGCACGGTCGCGAACCGGCCCGATCTGATCGAGCGCACCGATCCGGCGGCCTTCGACAAGAAGGACCGCGAGATGCTCTCGATCCTGGGCTGGGCCCCGGGCCCGGATGGCCGATTTGGGCGAGTGGCCCCCGACGTGGAAGAATAAGCCGTTGCCTTGCGCCCGGCGCGCGCCCCTGCCACAGGGGGAACGACGTCCGCCCGGCTCATGCACCACCCCAGCATCATTTCGATTCCGCTGATGACCTGTGGCATCGGCGAGGAAGCAGACGAACATGTCCTCCCTGCTCGACAACGTCAACGCCGCGTCCCTGCGCACCGACGTCCCGGCCTTCCGTCCCGGTGACACCGTGAACGTCCACGTTCGCGTCATCGAGGGCAACCGCTCCCGCATCCAGCAGTTCAAGGGTGTCGTCATCCGCCGCCAGGGCGCGGGCATCAGCGAGACCTTCACGGTCCGCAAGGTCTCCTTCTCCGTCGGCGTCGAGCGCACCTTCCCGGTGCACAGCCCGATCTTCGAGAAGGTCGAGCTGGTGACCCGCGGTGACGTCCGTCGCGCCAAGCTGTACTACCTCCGTGAGCTCCGTGGCAAGGCCGCGAAGATCAAGGAGAAGCGCGACAACTGAGCTTCCGTCCGGAGTCCGGGCCAGGCCGGATAAGCTTTCGGCTCGATGGACACCGACGCACAGCTTTCGGAGCGCGACCACTCTCCAGAACCCGCACAGGGGGAGGAGCAGGGGTCGCGCTCCTCGCGTTTTCCCGGGGAGACGCGTCCGGCGGAGATACCCGGCCGGAGCCGGCCGGAGCGGATCCGGGACTGGCTGAGGGGCGGCGGGCCGCTGCGCAGGGCCGGCCTGCTGCTGACCGCCTGCCTGGTCTTCCTGCTGCTGCTCAGCAGCTATGTCGTCCAGCCGTTCCTCATCCCGAGCGGCTCGATGGAGAACACCCTCCAGGTCGGCGACCGGGTCGTGGTCAACAAGCTCGCCTACGGCTTCGGCGGCGAACCCAGGCGCGGCGACGTGGTGGTCTTCGACGGCACGGGCTCGTTCGTCCAGGACGCGCCCTCGGAGAACGTGATCACCTCGCTGATCCGCAAGGGGGCGTCGTCGGTCGGCCTGATGAGCCCGGCCCGGACCGACTACATCAAGCGGGTCGTGGGCATCGGCGGCGACCGGGTCACCTGCTGTGACGCGCGTGGCCGGCTCCAGGTCAACGGTCAACCGATCGACGAGCCGTACCTCTTTCCGGGGGACGCGCCCTCGCGCGTGCCCTTCGACATCGTCGTACCGCCGGGGAAGCTCTGGGTGATGGGCGACCACCGGAGCGACTCCCGCGACTCGCGTGACCACCTCGGGGAGCCGGGCGGCGGCACCGTCCCGGTCGGCCGGGTCGTCGGCCGCGCCGACTGGATCGGCTGGCCGTTCGGACGGATCACCTCACTGCGCAGGCCGGACGCCTTCGCGCACGTACCGGAACCGCATGCGGCTGGACAGCCGCATGGGTAGCCGGGGACGTACGGGCCCACCGCGCTCGCACGCGCGCCCGGCGGGCCCGCCGGACACCGAGGGCCCGGCGGTCGAGCGGGCGGGCGAGGGGACGGGCGGGCGCGCGGTGCGGCGGAAGGCGGCGCGGCGGGTCAAGCGGCGCCGGCGGAGGTCCGCGGTCAAGGAGGTGCCGATCCTCATAGCGGTGGCCCTGCTGATCGCCCTGGTGGTCAAGACGTTCCTGGTGCAGGCGTTCGTGATCCCGTCCGGCTCGATGGAACAGACGATCCGGATCGGCGACCGGGTGCTGGTCGACAAGCTGACGCCGTGGTTCGGTTCCAAGCCCGAACGGGGCGACGTGGTGGTCTTCAGGGACCCCGGCGGGTGGGACACGGGACAGGGGACCGGGGCCGGGCAGGACCCGGTGGGCATCAAACAGGGCAAGCAGTTCCTGACCTTCATCGGCCTGCTCCCTTCCTCGAAGGAGCAGGATCTGATCAAGCGGGTGATCGCCGTCGGCGGTGACACGGTCAAGTGCTGCGACAAGGACGGCAAAATCACCGTCAACGGAACACCGCTCGACGAGCCCTATATTCACCCGGGAAACCCGCCGTCACAGATCGAGTTCTCGGTACGGGTCCCGGCGGGGCGCATTTTCGTCATGGGTGACCACCGCTCCGATTCGGCCGATTCCCGCTATCACTTGCAAGAAGCCGGACAAGGCACGGTCCCGGAGAAGCTGGTGGTGGGGCGGGCCGTGGTCATCGCCTGGCCGTTCGGCCACTGGCGGGGACTGTCCGAACGGGACACCTTCGCATCGGTCGGGGACGCGCCGCGTGCGGGGGCGCGAGCGGGCGCTTCGCCGAATAGTGTGTCCCTCATGGATCAGGACGGATTGATCCAGCTCCCGACCCCTGCGGAACTCCCGCTCGTTATGGGAGTGGTGGGCCTGCGTCGTATGCACGACAGGCGGCAGCGTGGAGAGAGGAGCGGATGTGGGGGACTTGGCGGTCGGCGCACGTTCCGGTCATGGAGAACCCGAGAAACGACCCGGAGGGACCGATGAGTCACCCGGGGGCGGCGCGCCGGAGGATGCCGCCTCGTCCCAGGCGGCCCGGTCGGCCCAGGCTTCCCGGGATGCGGCGGACGGGCCGGTGAACGCGGAGAACGACGGCGCGGCACCCGGCGAGGAGGCCGAGGAGCCGGGCGGGCAGCAGCCCAAGAAGCAACGATCCTTCTGGAAAGAGCTGCCGATCCTCGTCGGTATCGCCCTCTTGCTCGCCCTGTTCATCAAGACTTTTCTCGTCCAGGCGTTCTCGATTCCTTCCGATTCGATGCAGAACACCCTCCAGCGAGGCGACCGGGTGCTGGTGGACAAGCTGACGCCGTGGTTCGGGTCCAAGCCCGAGCGGGGCGAAGTGGTCGTCTTCCACGACCCGGGCAAGGGCGACCAGAGCTGGCTCGGTCCCGATACCCAGCAGCAGAATTCCGGTCCCTTCGGGCGCGGTGTGCAGCAGGTGCTGAGCTTCATCGGCCTGATGCCCTCGGCCGAGGAGAAGGACCTCATCAAGCGGGTCATCGCGGTCGGCGGCGACACCGTGGAATGCCAGGGCCAGGGCGGCCCGGTGAAGGTCAACGGCAAGGCGCTCGACGAGAAGTCGTACATCTTCCAGGGCAACTCCCCGTGCGACGACAAGCCGTTTGCCCCGGTGAAGGTTCCCAAGGACCACATCTGGGTGATGGGTGACCACCGCCAGGACTCGCTGGACTCCCGCTACCACCCGGACCTGTACAACGGCACGGTGCCGGTGAAGGACGTCGTGGGCCGCGCCTTCAGCGTCGCCTGGCCGATCGACCGCTGGTCGTTCCTCTCGGTGCCCGGCACCTTCGACCAGTCCGGCCTGAACGCCGCCGCCACGGCGACGCCCGCCGCGCTCGGTCTCGCGGGCGCGGTGCCGCTGGTGCTGTGGCGCCGCCGCAGGATCATCGGGAAGACCGGCCCGAAGGGCTGACTCGCGTCCGTACCGCCCGGTAAGGTGCGATCCCATGCCCGAGGGCATGCGGAATCCGATCTTTACGGGGGCGGGAGCCGGTATGAGCGCAGCGGGACGTGACGACGACGGCCACGGCCGCGCGGGCAGGGTGCTGTCCGGGCTGGCCGTGGCCGTCGGCTGTCTGCTCTTCCTCGGCGGATTCGTCTGGGGCGCCCTGCTGTACCAGCCGTACACCGTCCCCACCGACTCGATGGAGCCGACCGTCGCGCGCGGCGACCGGGTGCTCGCCGAGCGCATCGACGGCAGCGAGGTGCGGCGCGGGGACGTCGTGGTCTTCAAGGACAAGATCTGGGGCAATGTGCCCATGCTCAAGCGCGTCGTCGGCGTCGGCGGCGACAAGATCGAGTGCTGCGACCGGCAGGGCCGGATGACGGTTGACGGCAAGCCCGTCGACGAGACATATCTGCCGCCCGGAAGCCCGGCCTCGCTCATGCCCTTCTCCGCCACCGTGCCCGAGGGACAGCTCTTCCTCATCGGCGACCACCGCATGACCTCGGTCGACTCCCGCTCCCATCTGTCCGACGCCACGCACGGCGCGGTGCCCGCCTCCGCGGTGAAGGGGCGGGTGGACGCCATCGCCTGGCCCGTGGGCGGCTGGGGGATGATGGACAGACCCCAGGCGTTCGCCGCGCTGCCGGGCGGCACGTCCCGCCCCGGGCCGCTGCCCCTGGTGCTGGCCGCAGTGATCGCCGGGGCGGTGCTGATCCTGGGCGGAGCGGCGTACGGGCCTCTGGCGCGCCGGCTGACGCCACGGGGCGGGGCCGGGCGGAAGGGCGGCTCCGGTGGTCCCGGAAGCGGGAAGGGAGTGACAGCGGGTGTCGGGTGAGGTGCCGCTGCCCGAGGCGACGGGCACGGGGCCGCGCAGGGCCGCACGGGTCATCCTGCTCGACCCGCGGGACCGGGTGCTGCTCCTCCACGGCTTCGAGCCCGACGACCCCGCCACCACCTGGTGGTTCACACCGGGCGGCGGTCTGGAGGGCGACGAGACCTGGGAGCAGGCGGCCCGCCGGGAGCTGGCCGAGGAGACCGGGGTCACCGACATCGAGCTGGGCCCGGTGCTGTGGCGGCGCCGCTGCTCCTTCCCCTTCGACGGACGCCGCTGGGACCAGGACGAGCGCTACTACCTGGCCCGCACCCGGCAGGCCGCGGTGTGGACCGGAGGCGGCACCGAGCTGGAGCGGCGCAGCGTCACGGGACTGCGCTGGTGGACGTGCGGGGAACTCCTCGCGACCCGTGAGACGGTGTATCCGACCAGGCTCGCCGAGCTGCTGCGTACGCTGCTCGACGAGGGACCCCCGAGTACGCCGGTGCTCCTGGAGACGGAGCGGGCCTGACGCACAATAGGGGGACGCACGGCTGAAGGGGAACATGCCATGAGCGCCGAGGACCTCGAGAAGTACGAGACCGAGATGGAGCTGAAGCTCTACCGGGAGTACCGCGATGTCGTCGGTCTGTTCAAATACGTGATCGAGACCGAGCGGCGTTTCTATCTCACCAACGACTACGAGATGCAGGTGCACTCCGTCCAGGGCGAGGTCTTCTTCGAGGTCTCGATGGCCGACGCCTGGGTGTGGGACATGTACCGGCCGGCCCGGTTCGTCAAACAGGTGCGCGTGCTCACCTTCAAGGACGTGAACATCGAGGAACTCAACAAGAGCGATCTCGACCTCCCGGGTGGCTGAGTTATCCACAACCGGCGGGTTATCCACCAAGATCCAACAGCGGGGCGCGGTCGCGGCACAGTCGGTGCCGGAGGTGGTGACCGTGCTGCGATCACAGCGGCCCGCGGGGCCGGGGGAAGCGGCCGTGCCGACGGGACCGGCGGAGGCTTCGAAGCCGGCCGGAGCGCGCGAGGGATCGGCGCGCCAGGCGCTCGGCCGTTACGGCGAGGAGCTGGCGGTGCGCCGGCTCACGGAGGCCGGGATAAGGATCCTGGACCGCAATTGGCGGTGCCGGGACGGCGAGATCGACATCATCGCGTCGGACGGTGACGCCCTGGTGGTCTGCGAGGTCAAGACCCGGCGCGCGGGCCCTTACGAACACCCCATGGCCGCGGTCCGGACCGTGAAGGCCGACCGGCTGCGCAGGCTCGCCGGGCGATGGCTGGAGAGACATGGCGGACCACCGCCGGGCGGGGTGCGGATCGACCTCGTGGGCGTGGTCGTCCCCGGCCGGGGAGCCCCCCTCGTGGAGCACGCCAAGGGGGTGGCGTGATGGCCTTCGCCCGTACGTGCTCGGTGGCCCTGGTCGGGGTCGAGGGGGTGGTCGTCGAGGTCCAGGCCGGTCTGGAGCCGGGCATCGCGGCCTTCACCCTGGTCGGCCTGCCCGACAAGAGCTTGCAGGAGAGCCGCGACAGAGTCCGGTCGGCGGTGGTGAATTCCGGCGCGGAGTGGCCGCAGAAGAAGCTGACGGTGGGGCTCAGCCCGGCATCGGTCCCCAAGGGCGGCAGTGGCTTCGACCTCGCGGTGGCCTGCGCGGTGCTGGCCGCCGCCGAGCGGATCGACCCCCGCCAGATCGCCGACCTGGTGATGGTCGGCGAGCTCGGTCTCGACGGCCGGGTCCGGCCGGTCCGCGGTGTGCTGCCCGCGGTGCTGGCCGCCGCCGACGCGGGCTATCGCCAGGTCGTCGTCGCCGAGCGGACGGCCGCGGAGGCGTCGCTGGTGCCCGATGTCTCGGTCCTCGGCGTCCGCAGCCTGCGCCAGCTGATCGCGGTGCTCTCGGACGAGCCCGTGCCGGAGGAGGATCCGGCCGAGGAGGGGCGGCCGGATCCGGCCCTGGCGGGCCTGTCGGTGGCCGGGGCCGGGATCGGCACGGGAGTGCTCTGCGGGGTCGGCGCCGCGCGCCACGTCCCCGACCTGGCCGAGGTCGCGGGCCAGCACCTCGCACGCAAGGCCCTGGAGGTCGCGGCCGCGGGCGGTCACCACCTCTACCTCAAGGGCCCACCGGGCGCCGGCAAGACGATGCTGGCCGAGCGGCTCCCCGGCCTCCTGCCACCGCTGACGTCCCAGGAGGCACTGGAGGTCACGGCGGTGCACTCCGTCGCCGGCGTCCTGCCACCCGGCAAGCCGCTGGTGGAGGTCCCGCCGTACTGCGCTCCCCACCACTCGGCGACGATGGCGGCCCTCGTGGGCGGCGGCGTCGGCCTCCCACGGCCCGGCGCGGTGTCCCTGGCCCACAGGGGCGTGTTGTTCCTCAAGTTTTCCGGCCATGGAGGCTGCGAAGGGCTTGTGACCTGCGCCTTGGCTAACGAGCATGTTCGCCATGTGAAGTGGGTGCCGCAGAGGATCGCTCA